>JAGSPQ010000025.1 GCA_018262385.1 Myxococcaceae bacterium
TTCCACAGCGCGGTGCCGCGCTGGACCCTGCCGCCGAACACCCGGGGGTTGATCTTCAGCGCCTTGTCCACCTGCTCGAGCGCGAGGTCGACCCGCCCCTTCGACAGCTCGAGCTTCGAGATCCCGACGTAGGCCTCGCTGAGCGTCGGGTTGAGCTCGACCGCCCGCTTGAGCTCGAGCTCGGCGCGCTCGGGATCGTTGTCCGACAGCGCCAGCTCGCCCATCACCACCCGGACCTCGGCGTTGTCGGGCGCCCGCTTCAGCGCTTCCTCCAGCTGCGGCTTGGCGTCGCTGACCCGGCGGAAGCGCAGGTAGAGCCGGGCGAGGTAGAGCTGGGCCTCGACCAGCGTCGGATCCGCGGCCGCCGCCCTGAGGTAGGCCGCCTCGGCCTCCTTGGTGCGATCGAGCGCGTCGTCGACCCGGGCCGACAGGTAGATCAGCCGCGCGTTGGCGGGGAAGCGCGCGGTCGAGCCGGCGACCACTCCCATCGCGTCCTCCATCTTGCCCAGCACGATCAGCGAAGACAGGTAGGCCTCGGCGTACTCCAGGCTCTCGGGAGACGCCTCGGCCGCCTCCTTGAAGTACGGCAGCGCCTTGGCGTGGTCATGCAGCGCGACGTAGGCCGCCGCCAGCCGCGCCTTGGTGAACGAGTTCCCCTCGTCGGCCTTCAGCGCTTCCTTGAAGAGCGGAATCGCCTCCACCGACTTGTGCTGCATCGCCAGCGTCTCGGCCTTCAGCGCCAGCGCCTTGCCCAGCTCGGCCGGGCCCAGCTTGTCGCGGCGGGTCTCGCCCAGCGCCTGCTCGATCACCACCGAGCCGCGGGCGAGGTCCTTGCGGATCAGCAGCTCGATCGCCGCCAGCTCGACGGCGGACGACGCGTGGTCCGGGTCGGCCTTGATCGCCTCTTCGTACCGGCCGGCCGCGAGGTCGGCCTCTTTCTGCAGCTGATGCAGGTTGCCCAGCGCGTGGAGCGCGCGCGCCGAGTCAGGCTTCTTCTTCAAGATCGCCTCGAGCTCGCTGCGCGCCTGCGGCAGCTGGTTCTTCTGCACGAAGCCCTCGGCCCGCAAGAACGCCAGCTCGACGTCGTCGGCGTTCTCGGTTCGCGCCAGCGCGTCGCCCAACAGCGCGAGCGCCTCGTCGGCGTTCTTGTTGGTGAGCGCCAGGCCCGCCCGCGCCTTCACCGCCTCGGGGTGCTTGGCGCCCAGCAGCTTGATGTTCTCCAGCTCGGCCTGGGCCTGCGTCATCTCGGCCGGGCTCGCGGCGGCGTACTTGCGCTGGAGGTAGAAGATCGACTGGCACCAGATCGCCCGCGCCTCGGGGTATTCCTTCACCCGCAGCGTCGAGAGCGCCGTCTCTCGCGCCTGCTGGTAGCCCTTGAAGGTGTCGGACAGCAGGGCCTTCTGCGCCTCTCGCAGCTCGGCGAACTCGCGGGTGCCGGCCTTCACCTTCGCCGGGAAGAGCACCTTGAGGCCGAAGAAGCCGTAGGGAGTGGTGCCGAGGAACGCGCCGGTGCTGCCCGCCGCCAGGACCAGGATCCCGACCGCGATGAACGGCAGCCGCTTGCGGAAGGGAACCGGCTCTTTGCCCTGGACGACGGCGACCGCCGCCATCCGGCCTTCGTAGAGGTTCTTCAGCCGATCCATCGAGGCGGCCTGCTGCTGCGACTGCTCGCCCACCTGCGGAAGGTTGGTGGTGGTGGCCGACTTGGAGGGCGTCTCCATCAGCTTGGTGATCGCCGCCTGGAACGAGGCCTCGCCACCGATCGGCTGCCAGGACTCGCTGTCGAGCGAGACCTCTTCGTTGCCGAGCAGCTGCCCATCCTCGAGCATCTTGATGATCACCGCGTCTTCGAACGGGCCGAAGACCTTGCCGCTGCGCCGGCGGATGTGGAACCGGCGCGCCTTGACGGCGCCGTCCTTGGCGCCCGCCTCACGCGCGGTCGAGTCGATGAACGACAACATCTCGAGCCCGTCGGCCGAGGCCGCCGGCTTGGCCGAGACCGGGGGAGCCGACAGATCCGCTTCGAGATCGTCGGTTCCCTTCGGAGCGCTGGTGGGGTCGAACTCGAGCGACTCGTTGGCTCCCTCGAACTCCACCTCTCCAAACGACGGAGCGGCCTGCGGCGGCCCGGGAGGCGCCGGCGGGGGGGCGCTCGCCGCCGCGCGGTTGACCGGGGGCGGGGGCGCCATGTCGAAGCTGAAGTCGGCCGCAGCGGGCTCGGCCGGGGCCGGCAGATCCGGCGTCGACGGCATCGGCAGATCGGTCGAGAAGTCCGGCATCTCGAACGGGTCGGCCGCCGCGGCAGGCGAAGGCAGATCGGTGTACTGCGGCTCGTTGGCCTGCGGCGCCGCGGCCGGGCGGTCGGCCCGGGTGGGCACCGCGCCGCGGGGCGAAGGCAGGTCGGAGTAGTCGGGGGCCGGGGCCTTCGACGCCGGCCGGGCAGGCGGCGGGGGCGGGTCGTCGAACGAGGGCGCTTCGAAGCTGATCGCCGGGGCCTGCCGCGGCTTGACCCCCTTGGGCGAGGGCAGATCCGAGAAGTCGAAATTCGGAGCGGCCGGCACCGTCTGCGCCGGCGGCGGTTGGTCGAACTCGAACGGATCGGGCGGGGGCGGGAGCTCTTCTCCGGTCAGCGAGGCGTAGCTGCCGGTGGGGGCGTCGTTGCCGGGCAGGGGAATCGCTCCCCCGTCCTCGGCGTCGTAGGCCTGGTGCTGACCGGTGGGGGCGTAGCTGCCGGGCAGGGGAATCGCGTCGCCTTCCTCGGCGCCGAGGGGCTGCGGCTGGCTGGGGGGGGCGTAGCTGCCGGGCAGCGGAACCGCGCCCCGCTGGGGGGCGGGCGGCTGGCCGGTGGGGGCGTAGCTGCCGGGCAGCGGAATCGCGCCCCGCTGCGAGGCGGGCGGCTGGGAGATCGCGGTGTGCTGGTAGTTGCCGGGCAGGGGAATCGCGTGGGAGGCGGTCGGCTGGCTCTCGGCGAAGCCCACGTCGGCGTCGTCGGCGAAGTCGACTTCTCCGCCCATCGCCGCCGGCCCGGCGATCGCGCCCGGCAGCGGAATCGAGGGGGGCATCGCGCCCACCCGGGTCGGCTCGTAGTTGCCGGGCAGGGGAATCGGGTCGCTCGCCGAGGGATCGAAGTCGTAGGACTGCGCAGGCTGGGCGGCCTCGGTGCCGACCCGGGTCTTCTCGTCTTCCCAGTCCTGGGTCGACTGGGGCTTGGCGGCGCTGATCCCCGGAAGCGGGATCGCCCTGGGCTTGCTGGGCCTGGCCTCGGCCGGATCGAAGTCGTAGGCCGCGGGAGGCAGGGTGGTGTCGGTGCCGACCCGGGTCTTCTCCTCTTCCCACTCCTGGGCCTGAGGTTTGGCGGCGGTGATCCCCGGCAGCGGGATCGGGCTGCTGCGGGGCGAGGCCATCGGCCTGGGCGGCGCGGCCTGGCCAGGGAGGGGGACCGCGCCCACCCGCACCGTGGCCGGCATCTGCGGCGGCGCCGGAACGTGGACGTTCGAAGGGGGCGCGGCGTTGGTGAGCGCCCCGGGGATCATCTCGGCCGGCATCACCCGGGTCGACTCCTCTTCCCAGTCCTGGGTCGACTGCGGCTTGGCCGCGCTGATCGCCGGCATCGCCGAGGGCATCCGCGCGGTCGGGCCGGGGAGCGGGATCGCGCCCGCGCCGGAAGCGTCAGCCGAAGGGGGTTTGACCGGGAAGATCTGTTGGCAGGTCGGGCACTTGATGCGCGCTCCTCCGGCCGGGATCTTCTTGTCGTCGATGTTGAGGTGTGCGTTGCAGGAAGGGCACGCGACCTTCATGGCTCTCCTTGATTCGAACCGCGTGAAGCGGGCGCAGGTTACCTTACGAGGATGACGCTGGCGATTGTCCGTGCTACGCGCCGCCGCGAAAAATGCCGCATCTTTCCATCGTCATCCCCGTCTACAACGAGGAGTCGATCGTCGAGTCTGCCGCCCGGGAGCTGGCCTCCGGGCTGGACGCGCGCGGCTGGGACTATGAGATCATCTTCGCGGAGAACGGCTCGCGGGACGCGACCCCCCAGATCCTCGAGCGGATGTGTGCCGCCAACCCACGCCTGAAGTGGTTCCACAGCGAGACGCCGAACTACGGCAGCGCGCTGAAGCAGGGGATCCAGCGGGCGGCCGGCGAGCTGGTGGTCTGCGACGAGATCGACCTGTGCGACCTGGTCTTCTACGACGCGGCGATTCCCCGGCTGGAGAACCACGAGGCGGATCTGGTGGTCGGCAGCAAGGCGGCGCAGGGGGCCTCGGATCAGCGGCCGATCGTCCGCCGGCTGGCGACCCGGATGCACAACCGGCTGCTGTGGGTGGCGCTCGGCTTCAAGGGCACCGACACCCACGGGCTGAAGGCGTTTCGGCGGCAGGCGCTGCTGCCCACCATCGAGCGCTGCATCGTCGACATGGACGTCTTCGCCAGCGAGTTCGTGGTCCGCTCGTGGCGCGACGGGCTGAAGGTGATCGAGATTCCGATTCAGCTTCAGGAGAAGCGCCAGCCGTCGATTCACCTCTTTCGCCGCGTGCCCAACGTGCTGCGAAACGTCGCCAAGCTCGTCTACGTGATTCGCGTCCGGGGGAAGTAGCCCTTGGATCGCCTGGCTGCGGTCTCGGTCGACCTCGACACCCTGCCGCACTACTTCCGCATTCAAGGGCTCGACGAGCGCCAGGTCGATGCCCAGGCGCGGGCGCTGGTCAGCAAGGTGGCGATCGACCGCTACCTCGAGCTGTTCGACGGCCGGCCGGCCACCTTCTTCGCAATCGGGGAGGACCTGGCCGACCCGCAGATGGGCGCCGGCCTCCGGGCCGCCCACCGGGCGAAGGTCGAGATCGCAAGCCACAGCTTCTCCCACGACTACGGGCTGTCGCGGCTTCGCCCGGCCCGGATCGCCGAGGATCTCCGGGCGGCGCACGAGGCGATCTTCACCGCGGTGGGAGTGGCGCCGGTGGGCTTCCGGGCGCCCGGCTACACCCTGTCCCCCGCGCTGCTGCAGGCGGTCGCCGCCCTCGGCTACGCCTACGACTCGTCGACCTTCCCGGCCACTCCGTACTACTCGGCCAAGGCGCTGGTGATGGGCGCCCTGAAGGTGCTCGGCCGCCCCTCGCGCGCGGTGCTCGACACCCCCCGGGTGCTGTTCGCGCCCCGGGTCCCCTACCGGCCCGATCCGCTCGCGCCCTACTCGCTGGGGAAGGCGCGGCTGCTCGAGCTGCCGGTGTCGGTGGCGCCCCGGACCCGGCTGCCGTTCATCGGCACCCTCGTCACCCGGCTGCCCTGGCCGGTGGTGAAGGCCACCTACCGGGCGCTCGCCCAGGATCGGCTGATCAACTTCGAGCTGCACGCGATCGACGTGCTCGACGAGTCGGACGGGGTGCCGGCGGTGCTCGCCCGCCAGCAGCGGGACTTGAAGGTGCCGGTGCGAGAGAAGCTCAAGCGCCTGAAAGAAGTATTTGGCTGGTTGTGGAGTGACGGTGAACCCGTCACGCTCGCAGAAGCGTCGAAACGACTGGCGCCCGCCCTCTAGACTCACGCGCCTTCACTGCGATGGACACCGAGAAGCTCGGCAAATACCGGCTGCTGTCCCTGATCGCCACCGGCGGGATGGGAGAGGTGTTTCTCGCGCGGCAGGAAGGCCCGGCCGGCTTCTCGAAGACGGTGGTGATCAAGCGGATCCTGCGGCACCTCGCCGACGACCAGGGCTTCATCGACATGTTCCTCAACGAGGCGCGGCTGGCGGCCCAGCTGCAGCACCCGAACATCGCGCAGATCTTCGGCCTCGAGCACGAGAGCGACACCTGGTTCATCGCGATGGAGCACGTCCACGGTCGCTCGTGCCGCGCCTGCCTGACCGAGGCCCGCAAGCGCTCGGTGCGGTTTCCTCCGCGGATCGCCGCCCGGATCTGCGCCCAGGCGCTGCAGGGGCTGCAGTTCGCCCACCGGCTCACCGACGAAGGCGGGCGGCCGCTGGGGATCCTTCATCGCGACGTCAGCCCCGACAACGTGCTGGTCAGCTTCTCGGGCGCGGTGAAGCTGGTCGACTTCGGGATCGCCAAGGCGATGACCCGCAGCTTCACCTTCAACGGGCGGCTGAAGGGGAAGTTCGCCTACATGGCGCCCGAGCAGTTCGTCTCGGGGGCGACGATCGACGCGCGAATCGATCTGTACGCGATGGGCGTGCTGCTCCACGAGCTGGTCACCCTCGAGCTGCCGGCGAACGTCCCGAAGTCTCCCGATCAGGCGCTGCTGAGCCGTGCCCCGTGGACCCCCCACCCGGATCTGCCGGCCGAGCTCAACGCGATCCTCGACAAGGCGCTGCAATCCGATCCGGCCCAGCGGTGGGAGAGCGCCGACGCGTTCGCCCACGCGCTCGAGGAGTTCATCGCCGTCTCGGGTGAGCCGCTGACCGCCGCCCACGTCGCCGGGTTCCTCGAGGAGGTGTTCGGCCGCGAGGTGGTGATGACCAACCCGAGCGTGGCGACGATGGAGCCGGCGCCGCTGGGAGGCGGGCGCACCGACGTGCTGCCGGCGATCAAGGGGCCGGTGGTGCCGCCGGCCGGCGATCTGTGGGCGAGCTCGCCGACGGTGATCGAGCCGGCGCTGCAGGGCCAGCAGCAGCTTGGGACCCGCTCGGGGCCGGACATGGTCGCGGTGCCGGTGGCCACGCCGCCGGATCTGCGCTGGCCGTACGCGGTGGCGGCGGGCACCCTCGCGGTGGTGCTGCTGGGGTTCGGAGTGTGGACGATCGTGGGATCGACCCCGGAGCCGGTGGGGGCCGGGCCCGCGGTGCGGGTGGTGCCGCCGCTGAAGCTGGCTGCCTCGCCCGACCCGGCGCCGAAGGTGACGGTGGCGCCGGCGCCGGTCGAGCCGTGGGTGGACGCGGGCGCCCCGGCGATCGCGGTGGTGCCGGACCAGCCGGCCGAGCCGCCCCGCCCGAAGATCAAGCGCAGGCCGCCGCCCCCCCGGCCCGGCCGGGTCACGGTGCGGGTCAACCCCTGGGCCGAGGTGTTCTTCAACGGCAAGAGCTACGGAATCACCCCGCTCAAGCACGCGATCGAGGTTCCGGCCGGCAACGTCACCTTCACCCTGAAGAACCCTCAGCTCGGGGTGAACAGGAAGGTGACGGTGCGCGTCGCCGCCGGCGGCGAGGTGGTGCTGAAGGCCGACCTGTTCAAGAAGTAGGCGAAGTCCTCTTCCTTCTCTTCGTCCTTCTTCTTCTTCCCGCCGTCCGTGCCGCCCGCCGCCTGGAGGGTGGGGTCGGGATCCAGGGTCGGGGCAGGTGGGGCGGTAAACGACAGGCCGGCGGCGAACAGCACAGCGAGGAAGAGCGTTCTCATCACCCGTTCGACCGCGGGCGGCCGGGGGAAATTCACGGCTCGAACGCCTTGATCATCGAGATCAGCCCGTCGACTTCTTCCGCCGACAGCTTGTCCTTGAACGGCTTCATCTTCTTGTTGTCCTTGGAGCCGTCGAGGATGATTTTTTTCATCTTGTCGTCGGTCCACTCCGTCTTCCAGGCGGCGACGGTCATGTCGGCGACCTTCTCTTTCTTGCCGGTCTTGGTGTCGGCCTTGCCGGTCTCACCGTGGCAGCTCTTGCACTTGCTCTTCCAGATTTCCTTGGTGTCGGCGTGGGCCACGGCGGCAAAGGAGAAGGAGATCAACAGCGCGGCGCGAAGCAGCTTCATCAGGGACGGCCTCCAGAAAACGACGGTGGGAAATCAGACGGTACTGCCAGTAACGGGATTCATGAAGCGGTCAGAAGCCGGCTTTTTCATCCGACTGCGAGCGGAGCCAGGCGATCACCATCTGCAGCTCGATCTTGGTGAGCTGCTCGGCATCGAACTCGTCCATCTCGTTGAGTTTCCCGTAGAAGCGATCGTGCCCGGGCTGGCGGATGAAGGCGGCCAGCCAGGCCTCGCCGGCCCAGCCCTTCAGATCGGGGCCGGTCCACGCCTCGGGGTCGGCGGGCGCGGTGCCGTTGAGCGCGTGGCACTCGAGGCAGCCCTCTTTGTCATAGAGCACCGCCCCTTCGGCGGCGAGGGTGGGGTCGGCGTCGGGCCGGCCGCTCTGCTGGTAGAGGAACTCGGTGATCGCGTCGAGCTTCTCGCCGTCGCCCTCGAACGCGTCCATCGCGTCGATCTTGGTGTTGCCGAAGAAGTGCGGCGCGTCGGGCTTGCGCATGAACTTCTTGATCCAGGTGCGCGAGGCGTAGCCGTCGAGGCAGACCGAGCCTTCATACGGCTGGGTGTCGCCGGGCGCGTGGCAGGCGGCGCACTCGCGCCCGAACACCTTCTGCCCCCAGAGCAACGCGTCGTTCTCGTACAGCGAGAGCGGGCCAGTCACCGGCACGCCGATCATCGCCAGCCGGTGGGTCACCTTCGCCCACTCCTCGGCCCGGGCGTTGATCTCCTGCTCCTTCTCGTTGGCCGCATCGGTCACCGCGGTCGCGACCCCGAGGTAGAGCGCGAACGCCATCCCCACGCTGGTGCCGCCGATCAGCAGCCGGTCGACGTTCTTCACCCGGGAGGCCAGCCGCTGGTGGAGGAAGGGGAGGCTGGCCAGGGCGGTGACGGCGAGCCCGGGAATCACGGTGGTGGCGATGAACTCGAACGACCCGGTGAACCAGTGGCGCAGGTGGAAGATCGGCAGGAAGTACCACTCGGGGCGCGCGACGTATTCGATCGCCGGATCCGCGGGGGCGCCCAGCTCGATCCCTCCCTGGCGCCAGACCCAGAGCGCGATCCCGAGCATCACCACCATTCCGGCGGCGAGATCGCGTACCAGCTGATGCGGGAACCAGGTCTGCGCCTTCTCGGCGGCGACCTCGGCGGTCATGTCCGGAGGGGCGAGCTCTCCGTGCTTTCGCTTGAGCCAGAAGTGCACCGCGATCGCGCCCGCGAACAGCCCCGGGGTGAGCAGCACGTGCATCGCGTACAGGTGGGTGAGGGTGGCGTTGCCGACCTCCGCTCCGCCCTGGATCAGCCGCACCGCCAGCTCGCCGACCCCCGGCTGGTTGCCCGCGATCCCGACCAGCACCTGGGTGGCCCAGTAGCTGCGCAGATCCCACGGCAGCAGGTAGCCGGTGTGGGAGATCAGGATCAGCACCTGCAGCCCGACCAGGCCGGCGATCCAGCTCAGCTCGCGCGGCGCCTTCCACGCGCCCCACAGCAGCGCCTGCAGCAGGTGGAGGATCGCGACCACGATCAGCACGTTGCCGGTCGCGTGGTGAAGGCCGCGCAGCATCCAGCCCAGCGTCAGCTGGTACTGGATGAAGTGGACGCTGGCCCAGGCGTCGGTGGTGGTGGGGGCGTACCAGAGCGCGAGCCCGACGCCGGTGAGGGCCTCGACCGCGAAGAGGATGACCACCAGCGCGCCGAAGGTGCGGGCCCAGTGGGCGCCGCCGGGCAGCGGCGAGTCGAGCAGCGAGTTGAAGGCAGCGCGGTGGGACGTGCGGTCGTCGAGCCACCTCCAGATCGAACGCACCATCAGGCGGGCCGCCGATCCTTCACGCCGATCTTGAAGCGCATCCACTTCACGAACACCGCTCCGTCCTTCACCTCGACCGGCAGCGGGTCCATGTCGCGGGGGGAAGGGCCCTCGAGCGGAGCTCCCTCGAACGAGAACGCCGAGGCGTGGCAGGGGCAGCCGTAGGTCGCTTTGCTCTTCTGCCCGATGCTGCAGCCGGAGTGGGGGCACACGCTCGAGAGCGCGCTGATCGAGCCGTCCGCCTTCTTCAGCAGCCACGCCGCGCCGACCACTCCGACCGAGCGGGTCCAGCCGTCGACCACCACCGCGGTGAGGTCGACCCGGCGGGGGACGCCGACGATCAGGTCTTTCTCGGGGATGGCCCGGATCAGATTGGCGTCGTCGTCCTTGCGCCGGATCAAGGGGGTGAGGGCCGCGCCCAGCAGGGGCACCGTCGCGATGGCGGCGATGCCGCTCCCGAAGAGTCCGGCCAGAAATTTCAGAAAACCACGTCGGTCGGAAGTCGCCATGGGGCCGCGGAGTATAGGCGGGTGCTTTCTACTGTAGTCCGTTAGTTTCGAGCGCCGTGCAGCCCAAGCTTTTTGTGCTGGTGGTGTTGCCCCAGCGCGCATTCCCGGTCGAGCTGCCCGCGGGGCGGGCGGTGGTGATCGGCCGGGGTCCGGGGGCGCAGGTGACGATCGAAGATCCGCGGGTGGCGCCCCGGCAGCTGACGCTGAGCGCGCGCGAAGACGGAGTGCTGATCGAGCCGCTGGGGGGAACCGGCGGCACGCTGCTCAACGAGGTGCAGCTGTCGGCGGCGGTGGTGGCGCGGCCGGGCGACGAGCTGGCGGTGGGTGACGCGCGGCTGATCTTCCTCGGAGGGGCCTCGACGGCGCAGGGCCGCCCGCGGCTGGCGGGGCACGACGAGCTGTCCTCCCGGCTGCAGGACGAGACGCTGCGGGCCGGCGCGCAGCGATCGGTGGCGCTGGTGCTGGTAGCGATGCCGCCGCTCAACACCCCCGCCCGACTGGCGCTGCTGCGGCGGCTGTCGGACGCGACGGCGCTGGTTCAGCCGGCGACCTGCTGGGGCGAGCTGACTTCCGAGGTGCTGGCCGCGGTGGTCCCCGAATTGGCGGTGCCCGCGCTGAAGGCGCTGCTGGCGCGGCTGCCGGAAGTCGCGGGGCCACGCGCGAAGGTGGTGAGCGCGTTCTCTCCGGTCGATGGCATCGACGCCGAGTCGCTGATCGAGCGGGCGCTCGAGCGGCTCGAGCCGGAGGAGGACTGGCCGCCCGAGCCGGTGATGAGCGAGCCGGTGATGGTGCGGCTGTTCGGCGCCGCCGAGCGGCTGCGCGATCGGGCGCCGAGCGAGCACGCGAAAGACGGGTGGGCGGCGGTCGAGGGGCCGCCTGGCTCGGGCCGGGCCACCTTCGCGCGGGTGCTCGGCGGATCAGGCGCGAGGGCGGTGCATGCGGCCGACACCGAAGGGCTCGAGCGGGCGATCGCCGGGC
>JAGSPQ010000507.1 GCA_018262385.1 Myxococcaceae bacterium
AGGGCTGGCGCTGATCCTCCTGGGCGAGGTGTTTCGAAAGAAGTAGCCCGGGGGCTTCAGGTCGCGCGCAGTGCGTCCACCGGCCGGAGCGAGGCGGCCCGCAGCGCCGGGTACACCGCCGCCACCAGCGCCGCCACCGTCGCCGCGCCCATCGCCACCGAGACCAGCTCTACCGGCGCGTAGGGCACGATGTAGAGCACCATCGTCGAGCCGGGCGCGGTCGAGCCCACGCCGCCCGCCCCGGCGATCGCCACCACCACGCCCACCCCCACCGCCGCCCCGCCTGCGCTGCCGAGCACCGCCAGGCACAGCGCCTCGAGCAGGAACAGCAGCCCCACCAGCTTGCGCCGGACGCCGAGGGCCAGCAGGGTGCCGATCTCGCGGGTCCGCTCCATCACGCTCATCAGCATCGTGTTCACCACTCCGAAGGTGGCGATGATCAGGAACACCACGCTCACCGCGCTGAAGACCGTCTCGAGGAAGTGGATCACGTCGGCCAGCTGCGGGCGGACCTCGCGCCAGGTCTGCACCTCGTAGTCGGGGCCGAGGGTCGCCAGCAGCCGCTCGCGCACCTCGGGCAGCGCGTCGCGATCTTCCAGCGAGATCACGTACTCGGTCACCCGGCCCTGCATCCCGAGCAGGCGCTGGGCGAAGTCGAGCGGCACGTACATCACCTTCTTCGGCTCGACCGCGTTGGAGTTGTTGATCGTCCCCACCACCTCGAGATCGAGCGCGTTCTGCCGACCCTGGGGAGAAGCGCCCTGCAGCGCGAGCGTGTCGCCCGGCTTCGCGCCCATCGCCTTCGCCAGCTCGGCGACCAGCAGCGCGCCGTTCGGCTTGTCGGCGCGGACCACCGAGCCGCGCACCTCGCCCGTCTGGAAGGGCAGCACGATCGGCTCCTGCACCGGGTCGACCGCCTGCACGATCACCGTCGTCGCCTGGGCTCCGTTGCTCAGCAGCGCGGCGAAGAAGATGCGGGCGGTGACCGCCGCCACGCCTTGGGTGGCGAGGATCTTCTTCTCGACCTCTGCGTGCTCCTCGATGTCGAGCTTGAGCGGCTGGTTCTCCTTCACGTCGAAGTAGCCCTTGCGGTGAACCTGGAGCGCCCCGGTGCGGCCCTTGATGGTGTCGTCCTCCATCACCCGGGTCAGCCCACGCGAGAAGCCGCCCAGCAGCACCGTCATCATCACCCCGAAGCCGATCGCGCCCAGGGTCAGGCCGGTGCGCGCGCGGTTCCGCCGGGTGTTGCGCAGCGCCAGCCCTAGGATGCGAGCGAGCAGGCTCATCGGGGCCTCACTGTCCCGCCAGCGCTTCGACCGGCCGCAGGTTGGCGGCGCGGCGGGCGGGGTAGAGCGCGAAGATCGCCGCGCCCACCGCGCCGATCAGCACCATCCTCAGCAGGTACTTCAGATCGATCGACGGCTTGAGCACGAAGGGGATGTTGGAGGCCGGGGCCAGCACCTCGAGGCCCCACGCATTGAAGTACAGCAGCACGCCCACGCCGGCCAGCGCGCCTACCACCGCGCCGATCGCTCCGACGGTGAGCGCCTCGAAGACGATCAGGCTCGAGATCTGCCTGCGGGTCACCCCCAGCGCCATCATCGTTCCGATCTCGCGGGTCCGCTCCAGCACGCTCATCAGCATCGTGTTCGCGACGCCCAGCAGCATCAGCAGGGTGAAGACCACGATCACGAACCCGGCGATGAAGTTCTGCCGTCCCTGGTTCTGGGCGATGAACCAGGCCACCTCGTGCCAGGTCTGCACCTCGTACCCGGCGCCCAGCGCCTCGCGCACCCGGGCCGCCACCGCGCGCACGTCGTCCAGCTCTTCCACCGCGATCACCAGCTCGGTCGCGCGGCCGTCGAGCTTGAGCAGCCGCTGCGCGATCGCCAGCGGCACCAGCCCGACCTTCTTCTCGCCGGGCAGGTTGAGGTTCATCGTTCCCGAGAGGTGGACGAGCTCGCCCGACAGCACCCCGTCGACGTCGCTCGACAGCAGCGCCGCCTCGACTCCGGCCTGCCCGTCGATCGCCCGCGCCAGCTCGGTGGTGAGCAGCATGCCGTCCGCCAGCTCGACGCCGGGGAAGGTGGCGCCGGGGTTGAGCGTCTTCAGCCGCAGCGGAACCACCTCCAGCTCGGCCTTCGGGTCGACCGCGAACGCAGACACGAAGAGCGTCTCTTCGCCCACGTTCACCAGCCCCGAGAACGAGATCCGGGCCGCCACCGCGGTGACGCCCGGCACCGCGCGGATCCGGGCGAGGAACGCCTCGTCGGCGGGCACGGTGAGGTGCAGCGGCGAGGCGAGGATGTTGTCGGAGTACCCGGTGCGATGCACCTGGATTGCTCCGGTCTGGCCGTTGACGACCCCGTCGATCGAGGCGCGCTGGAGCGCGTCGAGCAGCCCGTGGATCGACACCGTCACCCCGACTCCCACCACCAGCGCGGCGAGGGTGATCGCGGTGCGGCGCCGGTTGCGCAGCACGTTGCGGATCGCGAGCAGAAAGAGTCGGCCCATGGGCGGTCTCTACCTGAAAGAGCACCACTGCGGCGGTTGGGGTGGAGACGATCTCACGGAAGCGCAGTAGACGCCGTCGCGGCCGGGTCGCGCTGGCTTCATGGCGTTCCGCAGAACGCCTCGGCCTCGATCTCCACCACCATCCACGGCTCGATCAGCGCCCGGACCTCGACCATCGACGTGGCGGGCCGGATGTTCGCGAACACCTCGCCGTGCGCGCGGCCGACCGCTTCCCAATCGCGCGCGATGTTCGTGACGAACATGCGGGTCCGCACCACGTCCTTCAGCGTCGCGCCGACTCCGGCCAGCGCCCGCTCGATGTTCTTCAGCGTCTGCTGCGCCTGCGCGTGGGCGTCGCCCGCGACGTGGCCGCCCTCGGTGGTGGCGGTGCAGCCGCTGACCCAGATCTGCGCGCCGAACCGCACCGCGCGTGAGTAGCCGACCTTCGGTTCCCACGGCGTGCCGGTGGCGAAGTTCTGTCGTTCCATGGGGTGGGAGCTTGGCAAAATTTGCCATCGGGCGTTAGCCTTCGGGCGATGAGCACGATGAATATCTCTCTGCCCCAGTCGCTCAAGGCGTTCGTCGACCGGCGCATCGAAGAGGGCGACTACGGCACCTCGAGCGAATACCTGCGCGAGCTGATCCGCAAGGACCAGGCGCGGCTGCAGCTGCGGGCGCTGGTGGCGGAAGGCCTCGAGTCGCCGTCGGTGGGCCGGCCGACCCAGGCGTATTGGGCGAGCAAGAAGCGGCGGGTCGCGCGGGGACGATGAAGCGGAAGCCGGTCGTTCTTCGCGCCCGCGCCGACGCCGACATCGACTCTGCGCTCGACCATTACCTGCTCGAGGCGCCGCGCGTCGTCGACCGTCTGTTGGCTGCGCTCGAGAAGGCGATCACGGCGATCGAGAACCACCCGGCGGCGGGATCGGCCAGGTACGCGATGGCACTGGGCATCCCCGGGCTGCGCCATCGCCCGGTGAGCAAGCTCCCGTACCTGGTCTTCTACCTCGAGGGGCCCAAGGACGTCTCGGTGCTCCGGGTGCTCCATGTCACGCGCGACATCCCTGCGGACTTCGAGCCGGAATAGGGCCCGGGCAGCATGCGCTTCGGGCTGGGCTCCACGACCGGTTGCTCCAAGACCTCGCCGCTCGAGACCCGAGCCCGCGCGTTCGCCTTCCTCTGACGGCGCGCGGCCTGCCCACCCGCGACGACGGCACCTGGCGACGCTGCTGGCGCCGGTGGCGGGGGCGCTGAGCATCAGGCGGGTCCGGCACGGGTCTCCACGGTATGCTGTAGGCATCGTGTCGGTGAAGACCACGTTTGGAAGTCTCAGTGGCAACCCTGCGCATCGGTCCTTCTTTCGCGAGAAGTTGCAGCGACTGGCGGGGGAGCAGCCGCTGGACGACTGGCTGCTTGAGGAGGCGAACGTCCGCGGGCACGTCGGTGCCGTCGGCGCCGCGGTCGCCGAGCGCCCTCCGACGGCTGGCTTGTCAGACGAGTCCCTGGTGGTCGCGTTGCTGATGCCGCACACGCCCTCCGACGGTCGTCTCTTCAAGCTCGTCGTGAGGATGATTCAGAAGGCCGCCCTGGATCCGCGCGCCCTCTGGTTCCAGGCGCGACGCGAGCGGGCCGAGCCGGTCCTCTATTGGTTGCTGCAGCAGATTCCCGCTTCGGAGCGGACCGGCGCAGTTCCCGCCCTGGCGGCGGCTCGGCCAACTCCGCCGCGCGGCTACCGAGGCATGAAGTTCAACTACGACAGCGCGCGGCTGTT
>JAGSPQ010000508.1 GCA_018262385.1 Myxococcaceae bacterium
CACTGATAACCGGGATGCTGCAGCTGTCGGAGGGCGACGCCGCGGGGGCGGTGGCCCAGCTGAGCTCGCGCCCGGCGCCGAAGGGGCTGGAGCCGTTTCACGCCTGGTACCTGGGCGAGGCGCTGTCCTGGAGCCGCGATCGGGCCGGGGCGCTGAAGGCCTTCAAGGCGGTGGGCAAGAGCGCCCCCGAGTGGCTGAAGAAGAAGGTCAGCGTCCGCAGCGCCGAGTTGCTGCTGGCGCAGGGCGAGGTGAAGAAGGCGCTGCCGCTGTTCGAGGCGGCCAGCGCCGAGGACTCGGGCGATCTGCTCTACCAGCGCGGGCTGGCGCGGCTGTTCGGCGGTCAGAGCGAGAAGGGGCGCGCCGATCTGAAGGCGGTGCTGGTGCGGTTTCCAGCGCATCCCCACGCGGCGCTGGCGCAGACCCGGCTCGAGCTGGCGAAGAAGCCGGTGGTCTTCTCGATCGACGATCGCTTCGCCCGGCAAGCCGGGTTCCTCGCCGCGGGCAACCCGAAGGCGGCGGCAGCCGAGCTGGACGCGATCGAGATCCCCGCCGGCAAGCGGGCCGAGGCGACGAAGGCCTCGCTCGCGCTCGCGCGGGCCACGGTGCTGTTCGCGCTGGGGCTGGAGAAGGAGGCGCACGAGCAGCTCCAGGCGGCGATGGGCGGCCCGGCCTGGGTGACGGCGAGCGCGATGATGCTGCGGGCGCGCAAGCTGCTGCGCTCGGGCGACAACCCCGCGGCCCGCGACCTGATGCTGGCGATCGATCAGAAGTACCCCACCGAGTCGCCGGCCGACGAGGCCAGCTACCTCGCCGGGTGGATCGCGATGCAGGCGGGCGACTACCCCAACGCGGTGAAGGACTTCACTGCCTTCGAAGAGCGCCACCCCGACTCGAAGAAGCGCGACGAGGCCCGGTGGTTCCGGGCGTACTCCCAGCTGCGCCAGGACAAGCTCGCCGAGGCGCGCGCGACGGCGATCGGGCTGCTGGCCGACTTTCCCCGTTCGTCGTTGGTGCCACAGGCGAAGTACTGGGCGGCGCGCTGCGGCCAGCTGCTGACCGTCAAGCCGGGTGCGGCAGTGAGCCCGGCGGCGATCTGCGGCGAATACCGGGAGGTGGTCGCCACCGCTCCGGGCAGCTTCTACGCGCTGCTGTCGCAGCAGCGGCTGCGCGAGCTGGGGCAGGACGTGCCGCCCACCTTCGTCGAAGGGGGGGTGAAGTCGCCCGAGGCGTCGGCGCCCCCGCCCGAGCTGAAGCTGGCGCTCGAGCTGTCGAAGGCCGGGCTGCTGCGCGACGCGTGGGAAGAGACCCAGGCGCGGATCGCGCAGATCGGCTCGGCTGCGGAAGCGCTGCGCTTTGGCCACGCGCTGCAGAGCCTGGGCGAGTTCGGCGGCGCCCATGCGCTGGCGGCGCGGCACCTGTGGGGCGCGGTGTACGGCCAGCGCAACCCGGAGGCGATCGCGTTGATGTACCCGCGCGCCTACCGGCAGTCGGTCGAGCGGCTGTCGAAGGAGCGCGGGCTCGACCCGTTCCTCGCCTGGGCGATCATGCGGCGCGAGAGCGCGTTCAAGCCCGAGGTGTTCAGCACCGCCGACGCGCGCGGGTTGATGCAGCTGATTCCTCCCACCGCGCGGGCGATCGCCAGCGCGCTGAAGATCGACGCGCCCGAGCCCGACGAGCTGTACTCGCCCGAGTCGAACATCGGGCTGGGCACCTGGTACCTGTCGGCGCTGATGGAGCGGTTCAGCCACCCTTCCCTGTGCGCGGCCGCCTACAACGCCGGACCTACCCCGGTGGTGAAGTGGGCGAGCCAGCGCGCGGGCCTGCAGCTGGACATGTGGGTGGAGGAGATCCCCTACAAGGAGACCCGCGGCTACGTGAAGCAGGTGACGGCCGACTATTTCATCTACCGTGCGCTCTATGGCGAGAAGGCGGGGCCGGCGAAGCAGCTGGCCCTGCAGATTCCAGTGCCGCGCGACGGCGGAGTGAGCTTCTGATGGGACGAAACAATCGACGCAACCTGCGGGTGCTGTGCGGCGTGCCGGCCGGCGCGGAAGGTGCGCGGGCGCCGATCTCCGGCACCTGCCGCAACCTCTCTCAGGGGGGGATGTTCTTCATCGGCCCCACCCTTCCGGTCGGGCAGAACCTCGAGTTCTGGATCCAGCTGCCCGGCGGGAAGATCACCGCCACCGGCGAGGTGCGCTACGCCTTCGCGTATCCGGAAGGCGGTGGGGTCGGCGTCCGGTTCACCCGGCTGGCTCAGGACGGGCTGGCGATCCTCAACGCGTTCATCGCCGGCTCGCCCGAAGCGGCCTGAGCGCCGCGGCTAGAAGAGGTGGGCGTCGACCAGGCGCGCGTCGCCGCCCGGCTGACCGCGCACCACCTCGGTGGCGCCGCACGCCCTGGCCAGCTCGACCGCGCGCAGCTCGTTCGCCTCGTCGGTGAGGATCACCGGGTTGGGCCCCGCGTCGAGGGTGAAGTACATCGGCCTGCCGGCGCGGCGCTCGGCGGCCAGCGCGTGGATCACCGCCAGGGTCGCCGGCTTGAGGTAGCACAGCGGTGGGTCGGCCGCGAGCGCGGTGGCGTGCATCCGCCAGGCGTTGCGCTCGGACAGCTCGCCGATCGCCTGCAGATCGCGCGCGGCGATCGCGGCCAGCGCGGGCTGGATCTCGGCCTCGGCGTTCCTGGCCCAGGCCGGGTAGTACGGCGAGGTCTCCACCGTGGTGCGCATCCCGTCGCGCGACTTCACTTCCTTCTCTTCCCGGCTGACCATCGCCACCACCAGCCGCAGCTGGGGCCAGTGGCTGTCGGGAAACGCCTGCTCGGCGAAGCTGTCGGAGCCGTCGAGCGCGGTGCCCTTCTTCCACACGCACACCCCGCCCTGGATGCTGCGGCACGCCGACCCCGAGCCCTGCCGGGCGAGGATCGACTCGGCCCTCACGTCCCGGGGCAGCCCGGCGGCCGCGCGCGCCGCGACGGCGAGGGCGGCGAACCCGGCGGCGCTGCTGGCCAGGCCCGCGGCGGCCGGAAAATCGCCGCGCGAGACGACCTTCGCCTTGCCCAGCTTCGGCGCGAGGGCGCGCACCAGATCCAGCGCGGCGAGCACCCGCGCCGCTTCGCCCCCTTTGGCCGTGGCCCCGTTGAGCTCGACCACGTCGGCCTCCACCGCGCCGAACTCGACGGTGGTGGTGACGTGCATCGGCGCCAGGGTCACCGACAGGCTCGACTGGTGCGGGAGGATTCGCGCCTCGTCGCGCTTCCCCCAGTACTTGACGAGGGCGATGTTGGGGTGGGCGAGCGCGGTGGCCTTCATTTCCAGAGGTCCTCTTCAGAGCGCGATCGGGCCGGCGAGCTGGCTGCAGAAGCAGGTGACGCCTTCGTCGGTCAGGCGCTTGATCATCGGCTCGGGCTCACGGAACAGGCCGATCACCGCTCCGCCGTCGCCACCGGCGCCGGTCAGCTTCGCGCCCAGCGCCCCGTGCGCGCGCAGGTAGCGGGTCATCGCGTCGATGCGATCGGACGACAGCTGCAGCGCCGACAGCAGCCCCTGGTTCAAGTTCATCAGGTCGCCGAGCGAGTCGAGGTCGCCCTGGCGCACCGCCTCGGCGCCTTCCCGGGCCAGGGTTCCGATCTCCTTGAACACCCGCGCGTACCGCCGGGGCCACCTCGCCTGCCGCTCGCGCAGCGCCGCGACGGTGGATCGGGTCGAGGCGCGCTCACCCACCAGCGCGACCAGCACCTTCACCGGCTTGCGGCCCTTCACCACGGTGGCCCGGCCCTTCTGGAACAGCACCATCGCGCCGCGGGCGCTGGTGGTGTGATCGACGCCCGAGGGAGTGCCGTGAAATTCCTTTTCCATCGCCAGCGCGATCTTCTCCACCGTCGCGGGCGGGTGGGCGATCCCCGCCGCGTCGAGCAGCGCGCGGGTCACCGCCACCGCCAGGGCGCCCGAGCTGCCCAGCCCCATCGAGACCGGCAGGTCGCTCTCGACCGAGATCGAGACCTTCGGGTGCCGGGTGAGCTTCGCCGCGGCGGCGAACGCCCGCTCGAGCGCCTGCTGCTGCGGCGGGCGCAGGCCGATCGGCAGCTCGAGCTGCGAGCTGGAGCACGGCTCGGCGAAGGCGCGCACCCCCCGCGAGATCGCCGCGGCGAGCGCCGGGTGGCCGTAGACCACGCCGTGCTCGCCCAGCAGGATCAGCTTTCCGGGAGCGAAGAAGGAAGTCACCGCACGGCTCGCATCTTCAGTTTCCGGTGGCCGCGGCCATTTCCTCGGGGCTCAGC
>JAGSPQ010000509.1 GCA_018262385.1 Myxococcaceae bacterium
CTGGCGGTGACGCTCCAGACCGGACGGACCTCCGCGCTCCTCGAGGTCGTCGGGAATCACCTCTACGTCCTGACCGGCGAGAACAACGGCTTTCTCAACGGCGTCGAGCGAGCCCAGATTGACGGTTCCGGCGCGCTGGGTCCTTTTGCCACCATGTCGACTGCCGCCTCGGGCAGCGCTCCGGTGGTGGCGATCGGAAACCGCGTCTGTCTGATCAAGCCAGGCGGCGTGTTGGAGGCGGTCGCCAACGCCGACGCGACGCTCTCTACTTTCGTAGACACCGGCAACACGACGACCGCGCGGAGCGCTCCCGCGGTGGCGGCCCTGGGCGACTACGTCCATCTGCTCGGAGGCAGCAATGGCAGTACGCCGCTCGGCACGATCGAGCGGGCGTTCGTCAACACCGACGACTCACTCGCCCCATTCGCGATCCAGACGCCGACGCTGACGACGCCACGCGCGTCAGCCAGGACCGCCGCGCTCGCGAGCACGCTCTACGTGATCGGCGGACTGGGAGCCGACGCGCTGAGCTCGATCGAGCAGGCGCCGATCAATCCCGACGGGACCCTCGGCGCGTTCGGCGTGTCAGGCGTCACCCTCAGCGTGGCCCGCTTTGGACACGCTTCGGTAGTGATCGGCTCCAGCCTGTACGTCCTCGGAGGCCAGGGCGACAACACCAGCGGGAACGCCGACCTCTTGTCAGTCGAGCGGTCGGCCATCGCGGCCGATGGTGGGCTGGGTTCATTCTCTCCGGTGCTCACCCTCAAGACCGCGCGCCATGGCGCCGCGACCGCGGTGGTTGGGAGCTACCTGTACGTGCTGGGCGGGATGTCGGGAGGCACGCCGCTGACCTCGATCGAGCGCTCGCCGATTTCCTCCGCTGGAGTGTTGGGCAGCTTCACCACGCTCGATGCGGGACTGGTTGAGCCGAGAGTGGGAGCCAGCAGCCTGACCGTCGGCAACCGGCTCTACGTCTTTGGGGGCCTCCTCGACGGCGGCACGTCGTACGAAGCGGCGCCGCTCTGGTGAACGCTGATTCGCCTTGGTTCGCTCGACAACTTCCGATCAGCTTCGGGAGCGGACCAGGCGTGCTCAGTAGGCGACGTGGACGTGGGTGCCGTGGCCGCCGATCGCTCCGATGTTGCGGCCGTTCTTGATCCCGCCCATCGGGTCGTAGAACAGCTCAGTCGGATTCGTCGCCGCCATCTCCCGGTAGAACTGGCGCATCGCCGAGGCCGGGCCCGCCACGTCCACCGCCCGACCGCGGTAGTGGTACGAGTGCTCGGCGTGCTGGCCGCCGGTGGTCGAGGTGACGGTCAGCCCGAGCTCCCGCGCCCGCCGGGTGGCCGCCTGCAGCCGGGCCGCGTTGCTCCCGGTGGCCTGAACCCCGGTCACCGGCGCCGGCTCGAAGGTGTCGGCCAGGTGCAGCTGCCCGCCGGTGTTCCGCCCCACGATCCCGTCGGTCTGCAGCCCCTTCGCCGCCTGAAACTCCCGAACCGCCGCCGCAGTCTGGCGGCCGAAGATCCCGTCCGAGCTGCCCGGATTGAAGCCGGCCTCGCGCAGCGCGTCCTGCATCCGACTCACGTCGGTGCCGCGGGCGCCAACAGCCATCGTGCGATTGAAAGTGCGGAAGGAGTTGTCGAGTGCGTTCATGACTACTGGAGTTTGCAGGTCCCAGGCCGCCAAATTCGCACGCAACATCAACCACTTGGGCGCCGCTCCCTGTGCGCTCCCAGATCAGCTGCGCTTGGTGCGCAGCCCTTCGAGCGCACCCGGGGGGGGCAACGCGCTTGCCATCTGCCCCCCGTCGAACAAACTGCAGCGCTCGTGCAACGGGCGCTCACCTTCTTCCCCCGCTTCGTGGGTCACTACGCGCTCGCCCTGCTGCGCGGCACCGGAGCGCTCGCGCTGGTCGCCGCCCGCACCTTGATCCACCTGCCCCAGCTGGATCGCCGCGAGCTGTTCCGCGCCCTCGTCCACTTCGGCTTTCGCAGCCTCCCGCTGGCCCTCGGGGTCGCCGCCCTCACCGGAGCGATCGTCGTCCTCCAGGCCGGCGCCTACGCCGAGAAGTTCGGCGCCCGCCAGTACTCCGGCTGGGCGGGCGGCTACGCGGTGCTGTGGGAGCTGGGCCCGCTGCTGCTGGGGCTGATGATGGCCGCCCGCATCGGCGCCCGGAACGCCGCCGAGCTGGCGCTGCTGAAGGTCAACGGCCAGATCGAAGGCCTGCGCGGAATCAGCCTCGATCCGTTCAACCTGCTGGTCGCGCCGCGGGTGGTGGCGACCGCGATCAGCGTCGCCGCGCTCTCCACCCTCACCTTCCTCTTCGCGGTGATCTGGGAATCGATCGCCGCCTACTTCACGATGAGGCTGCCGGTGCGGGTCTTCTACAGCGCCTTCTCCGACATGCTGTGGTGGGGCGACTTCCTCGGCGGCGGAATCAAGGCGCTGATCTTCGGCCTCGCCATCTCGCTCGTCTCCACCGCGGTCGGCCTGAGCGCCTCGGGAGGCGCCCGCGGAGTCGGCCGCGCCGCCGCCACCGCGGTGGTCTTGAGCTGCTTCGCGATCTTCGCCCTCGACTTCTTCGTCACCCCTTCGCTGGCGAGGCTGCTCTCCTCGTGAGCATCGCCGCCGCCGTGATCGGCCGCCCGGGGCTGCTGCTGTGGCGCACCGTCAAGGCGGTTCGCCGCCGCGGCGTCTCGTGGCGCGAGGTGCTGGTGCAGCTCAACGAGATTGGCAGCGCCAGCAGCTGGCTCGTCGCCAGCGGGCTGGCCTTCTTCGGCGCGGTGATGGTGACCATCGCCTACGCCCAGGCCCGCAAGTACACCGGCAACATCACCATCGTCGGCCCGGCCTACTTCCAGCTGCTGGTGCGCGAGCTGGCGCCGCTCACCGGAGTGCTGCTGCTCGCCGCCCGCGCCGGGGCCGGCACCTCGGCCGAGCTGGCGAGCATGAGCGTCAACGAGCAGGTCGAGGCGCTCGAGCTGTCGGCCGCCGACCCCCTGGCAGAGCTGGTGGCGCCGCGGGTGATCGCCTCGCTGATCGCCGCTCCGATGCTGATCTGCATCGGCACCGTCACCGCCACCCTCGCCGCGGTGCTGACGGTGCAGTTCGCCTTCCACGCCGACGGCACCACCTTCATGGACCCGAGCTTCCTCACCCGCTCGGACGTGCTGTGCGCCTTCGTCAAGGCGGTGGTCTGCGGCCTGTTCATCCCGCTGGCCGCTTCGTCGCGCGGCCTCCACGCCAAAGGCGGAGCGGCGGCCGTCGGCGAGGCGGTCACCTCGGGCGTGGTCGACGCCTGCATGGGCGTGCTGCTGCTCGACTTCCTGATCGCGCTGGCCTTCATGCTGGCGGGGCTGTGATGGACGCGCTGGTCTTCACTGAAGTGGTCAAGGCGTTCTCGCCGGGGGTGAACGTGCTCGACGGGCTGTCGGCCACCATCCCGCTCAAGGGGCTGTGCTTCGTGGTCGGCAAGAGCGGCTCGGGCAAGAGCGTGCTGTGCCGGCTGGCGGTCGGCCTGCTCAAGCCCGACGCGGGCCAGGTCGAGCTGTCGGGCGAGAGGATCGACACCCTCCCCGAGCGCAAGCTGCAGGCGGTGCGGGCGAAGGTCCCCTACCTGGTCCAGGGGCCGGCGCTGCTCGACTGGCTGACGCTGCAGGACAACGTCGCGCTCGCCTCGAAGGGGAAGCCGGACGACACCCGGGTCCAGCAGGCGATCGATCGGGTCGGCCTCACCGACTTCAAGAGCCGCTTCCCGCCCGAGGTCGGCCCGGGGATCAAGAAGCGCACCGCGATCGCCCGCGCGCTGGTGCTCCAGCCGCGCTACCTGCTGCTCGACGAGCCCACCACCGGCCTCGATCGCGAGGCGGCCGGCCAGGTGAACGACACCCTCGCGCTGCTCAAGCAGCAGGGCCTGGGCGCGATGGTGGTGTCGCACGACTACCGGGCGGTCGAGCGGCTGGCCGACCTGGTGCTGGTGGTCGACGCGGGGAAAGCGTCGTTCCGGAGCTGATTTTTCAATAAGGGGAGTTGGCATGGACGAATCGAAACTCGAGCTCAAGGTCGGCGCGCTGCTGCTGGCGGCGCTGCTCGGCACCCTGGGCCTGCTGTCGCTGATGGGCGAGCTGTCGTTCGGCTCGCACGCCACCCTCAAGGTCGACTGGAGCCACACCGGCAACGTGGTGAAGGGCGCGCCGGTGAAGATCGCCGGGGTCGGCGTCGGCCGGGTCGAGCACATCAACCTGCTCGCCACCCGCCGCGAC
>JAGSPQ010000510.1 GCA_018262385.1 Myxococcaceae bacterium
CCATGCCGAAATCTGTAGTCGTGGGGGCCGCACCCCGCCGCGCGAAGTCTGCTGATCCGCGGTCCGCAGCCGGCCAGCGCCTCCACCTCCGCGTTCTCGGCCTTTGGCCGCGGGTGCAGCTTTTTCAGCTCGGCCAGATTTGCGCGGTGATGAGCAGGGCCCTTCTTCACGGGTCGGCTTGTGTAGTAGGCGCCCACCCACCATGCCCCATGACGTCGTCATTGTCGGCGCAGGCCCCGGCGGATCCGCCGCCGCCCTCGCTCTCGCGCAGCGCGGAGTGAAGGACGTGCTGCTGCTCGATCGGGATCCGTTCCCGCGCGACAAGACGTGCGGCTCGGGCCTGTCGCCCAACGCGCTCAAGGTGCTCGACGGGCTGGGGCTGGGCGAGGAAGTGCGCAAGCTCGCCTACCCGATCATGTCGGTGCGGATCGTGACTCCCGGCGGGAAGCAGATGGTGCTGGCGTCGAACGCCGCGGCGGTGGTGCTGCTGCGGCGGGTGTTCGACAACTTGCTGGTCGAGAAGGCGCAGTCGCTGGGAGTGAAGCTGACCACCGGCTTCCGCGCCGACCGGTTGATCAAGGACGACAGCGGCCGGGTGACCGGGGTGCGCAGCCTCGACGGGGTGGAGCACCACGGCCGCTTCGTCTTGTGCGCCGACGGAGCGCACTCGATCTTCTCCACCGACCCGCGCCCGAAGCGGTCGATCTCGACCCTGATGGGCTGGTGGGAGGACTTCGCCTACGCGCCCGGCCAGCTCGACATGATCTTCGACAAGAACGTCTCGCCGCTCTACGGCTGGATGTTCCCCGAGGGGCCCAACCGGGTGAACATCGGCATCTGCGTCGATGGGCAGGACGAGGAAGGCCAGAAGTCGACCCGCAACCTGCGGCAGGTGTTCCAGCGCTTCCTCGACGATCACTACGGCCCGCAGCTGAAGCAGGCCAGGCCGATCGGCAAGTGGAAGGGGCACCCGATCGTCTACACGAACTGGGTCGGCCACTGCACCGCTCCCGGCGCGCTGTTCCTCGGCGAGGCGGCCCGGATCACCCACAACGCGACCGGCGAAGGCATCTACCAGGCGATGCAGAGCGGTGTGTTCGCGGCCGACTCGGTCGCCCAGGTCCTCAAGGGCGAGAAGTCGGAAGCCAAAGCGTGGAACGGCTACGTCTGGGAACACCGCAAGCGCTTCACCGCCGGGTTCCTGGGCGGGCTGGCGCTGCGTGCGGTGGTCGCCTCGCCGATCCTCGACAACGTGGCCGGCGCCTACAACCACCCGACCGTCCGCAAGGCGGTGGTGAAGCTGCTCGGCAGCGCGCTGGCTGGGAGCTCGATCTCCGAGGTGACGACCGACGCGGCGAAGGCGGCCAAGGCGGCAAAAGAGGCGCGAGACGCGGCGTAGTTCTCGCCCGAGCTCCCGGCTCAGACGCTGGCGTTGAGCTTCCGCCCGGCCGCGAGGTCGGACTGCAGCTGCTCCATCAGCAGCGCCACTTCCGCGCGAGGCACCTTCGCGCCGGGGCCGCGCTGCTCGATGGCGCTGAGCGCCTGGTGGGCGAGGCGGGCGGGCAGGGCGGTGAAGGCGAGGAACCCCTCGGGCGCGCTCGCGCTCTGCAGCGCGGCGACGTATTCGAACGACTGCTCGAGATCCCTGCGCGCGATCGCGAACACCTCGGCCCGGTCGACGTCGGCCGGCAGGTAGACCCGCCCGTCGCGCGCGTCGTCTCCCGCGTCCTTGAGGATGTTCACCAACTGGAGCGCCTCGCCGAACGCCGCCATGTTGCGGTGCAGCACCGGAGCGATCGCCTGCAGCCGGGGCTCGTCGTGGAGGAAGCAGTCGGTGAGCAGCTCGCCGACGATGCCGGCCACGATGTAGCAGTAGTCCTTCAGTTCCTGGATCGAGGCCAGCCGCAGGTTCCCCGCCTCGTCGGCGCGCGCGACGACTCCCGCCATTCCTTCGGCGGTGCGCACGGTGTGGCGAATCAGGATCTCGCGGGCCCCGCTGGTCATCGTGTCGAGCTCGGCCACCACCTCGGGAGTCTGCCGCAGCAGCTCGAGGTACCCGTCGTGCGCGCAGGGAGGACGTGAGAGCCACTGCGCGGTCGCGGCGGCGAGGCCCGCGCGCGGCGGCGGCTCCTGGATCAGCTTCGAGAACGCGTGCAGTGCGGCAATCCGCTCGGTGCGCGGCCAGGTGGTCGCGTCCTCGAAGGTGTCGGCGATCCGGAACAGCAGGTACGCGACCGACACCGCGCGCCGGGTGGGCTCGGGCAGCAGCGGAATCGCGAGCGCGAACGTTCGCGAGGTCTTGATCAACAGCTCGTCGAGGTCCACGGCCATGGCCCATTCGACTAACACGAGCCACGCGGTCGGCTCACCTCTCGCGGTCCACCATTGGCTGACGATCGTCAGAGGTGGGGTGGAGTTCTTCACCGCCAACGGAGCCTCAAGTAGATGCCGGCCCATGATCGGGACCGCGGTGGTGGTCGTCGGTGGAGGGTTTGCAGGTTTGGTGAGCGCGGCCGCGCTGGCTGCGCGCGGAGCCACGGTCACCGTGCTCGAGTCTCACCAGGGCTTCGACCCGAGGTTTCGCGGCGAGCTGATTCATCCCCGCGGGGTGCGCGGGCTGGAGACGCTCGGGCTCAAGGCGCCGCTGTTCGAGGCGGGCGGGGTGGCGGTGAAGGGGTTCTCGGTCTCCCCCGGCGCCGACGTCACGCCGATCGTGCTGCCGTACGGAGTCTCGTTCGGCACCGGCCTGGGCATCGATCACCACGCGATGGTGGGGAAGCTGCGCGAGGTGGTCGGCAAGCGCCCGGGCGTCACCCTGCTCACCGGGCA
This sequence comes from Myxococcaceae bacterium, assembly GCA_018262385.1. GTDB lineage: Bacteria > Myxococcota > Myxococcia > Myxococcales > Myxococcaceae > JAGSPQ01. The sequence continues at coordinate 2,830 of JAGSPQ010000510.1, forward strand.
GCGGGTCGACGCGCTGCTGCAGGACGGGCCGCGGATCCGCGGTGTCCGCACCGCCGACGGCCGCGAGTTCCGCGCCGAGCTCACCCTCGGCGCCGATGGCCGGCAGTCGAAGGTCCGATCGCTGATGGGGCTCGAGCCCGAGGTGAAGCTGCTGTCGTTCACCGTCGCGGTCACCGTCGAAGGCGACGTGATGCCGCACCCGGGGCACGGCCACGTCTTCCTCGGAGCGCCGGGGCCGATCCTCGCCTACCCCTATGGTGAAGGGCAGATCCGGATGTGCATCGACGTGCCGGTCGGCGAGGCGAAGGGGAAGGACGCGATCAAGAAGTACGTGAAGGACGCGTTCGCCCGCTTCGTCCCCGAGCCGCTGCGCAGCGCGATGCTGGCCTCGCTCGACCGGCGGCCGCTCGAGGGCTGCGCCACCCACGCGGTCTCGACCCAGGCGTGCGCCGCTCCGGGGATCGCGCTGGTCGGAGATTCGGGCGGCTGCATGCACCCGCTCACCGCGGGGGGAATGACCAACGCGGTGAACGACGTGCTCACCCTGTCCGACTGCCTGGGAGAAGAGCTGGCCCTCGACGCCGCCCTGCTCGAGTACCAGCGGCGCCGCTACCGCTTCGTTCGCGCGCGCGAGGTCTTCACCGAGGCGCTCTACGAGGTGTTCCGCGCGCACGACGACGGCGCGAAGGCGCTCCAGGCGGGCACCTTCCGCTACTGGGCGTCTTCCCCGCGGGCGCGCGCGACGTCGATGGGGATCCTCTCGGCCGAGTACGCGGATCCGCGCACCTTCGTCTCGGAGTACGCGCGGGTGATGGGGCTGTCGACCTTCCACGTCTGCCGCGACGCGCTGAAGCAGCGCACCGTGCGCCAGGGCGCGAGCCGGATGCAGGCGTTGCTGTCGACCTCGTTCGAGCGGCTCGAGCGGACCTTCAGCCGGGTGGTGTCGACGGTGGTGCAGGAGCGCCGCGCCGCGCTCCACCAGGTTCAGCCGAGCGCCGCCCCGCCTCGAATCGACGCCGCCGCCTGAGCGTCACCGAATCTGCCAGTCGATCTGTCCCCGGCCACGCGCTTCGAGCGCGGCGTTCACCGCCGAGAAGGGCCGGCTCTTGAGGAAGTTGGTGGTGTTCATCGGCGAGGGGTGCGGCGCCGCGACCACCGCGTGCCTGGACAAGTCGATCATCGCCGCCATCTTCTGGGCCTGCGCGCCGAGCAAGAGGAAGACCACCGGCTGATCCGATTCGTTGATCTTCTTCAGGATCGCTCCGGTGAACTCTTCCCACCCCTGGCCGTGGTGCGAGTTGGCCTCGCCCTCGCGCACGGTCAGCACGGTGTTGAGCAGCAGCACGCCTTGATCCGCCCACTGCTCGAGGTTGCCGTGGGTGGGGCGGGTCGCGCCCACGTCGCGGCCGAGCACCTCGTAGATGTTCTT
>JAGSPQ010000511.1 GCA_018262385.1 Myxococcaceae bacterium
GTTGATGGACGAGAAGCCGATCGGCAGCTTGTTCGTGCTGCGCGCGATCGACCGCGCGTTCGGCCAGGAAGAGCTCGAGCTGCTCGAGGCCTGCGCGTCCCACGCGGCGACCGCGGTCGAGCACGCCCGCCTGCTCGAGGCCGAGCGCAGGCGCTCGGAGGATCTGAAGGTGCTGCTCGACGTCGGCCGGCTGATCACCGGCTCGCTCGATCTGACCCAGATCCTCGCGGCCTCGGCCGCCCACCTCGCGCGAATCGTCGGCGCCACCCACTCGTTCATCTGGCTGCTCGACGGCCAGGGCGGGCTCAAGGGCGAGGTCACCTCGGCCCAGGAGCACCAGGAGCACTTTCGCACGGTGCGGATGAGCCTCGACCACCCCTCGCTGGCCACCCGGGCGGTGGTCGAGCTGCGGCCGGTGCGGGTGCAGTCCGCGCTGCGCTCGACCCAGATCAACGTGGACCTCAACGCGCGCTACCAGATGAAGAGCCTGCTCGCGCTGCCGCTGATGCTGCGGGGCGAGCCGCTGGGCACCGCGGTGATCGCCGACGCGGTGCAGGAGCGCGAGTGGACCGACGCGGAGGTCGAGAGCGCCACTGTCGTCTCGGGGCAGATCGCCGTCGCGGTGGCCAACGCGCGCCTGTTCGAGGATCTGAAGAAGAGCTACGACCAGCTGAGCCACGCGCAGATCGAGCTGGTCAAGCGCGAGCGGCTGGCGGCGCTGGGCGAGCTGTCGGCGGTGGTGGCGCACGAGGTGAGGAACCCGCTCGGCGTGATCTACAACTCGATGTCGGCGCTCCGGCGGCTGCTGACCCCGATCGGGGAAGCGGCGAACCTCTTCAAGATGATCAGCGAGGAGGCCGAGCGGATCGACACCATCGTCGCCGACCTGCTCGAGTTCGCCCGGCCGCACGCGCCCGAGCTGAAACCCGAGTCGCTGCCGCAGGTGGTCGCCGGGGCGGTGAAGGCGCTCCAGACCTCGCGCGGAACCAGGGGGGTGAAGATCGCCGTCTCGGTGCCGGACCCGTTCCCCTCGGTGCGAGTCGACGAGCGGATGCTGCGCCAGGCGCTGATCAACCTGCTGGTCAACGCCGTTCAGGCGATGCCGCGGGGCGGCGAGGTGCAGGTCCGCCTGGCGATCGAGGCGTGGCGGGGAGTGCGATCCGCGCGCATCGACGTCGCCGACGAGGGCCCGGGCGTGCCGGCGGCGCTGACCGAGAGCGTGTTCCAGCCGTTCGTCACCACCAAGGCGACCGGCAGCGGCCTGGGCCTGGCGGTGGTGAAGCGGATCGTCGAGGCCCACCACGGCGAGGTCGAGCTGACCTCCACGCCGGGCAAGGGCGCGACCTTCACCCTGTGGCTGCCGGCCTAGAACCGGTAGGTGTAGCCGGCGGTCGGCAGCACCAGCACGCTTACCGCGAATTTCCGGCCAGCGTCAGTCGGGGCGCTCGAGGCCCTTGAGCCGGAGCATCTCGCGCTCGACCTGCTCGAGCAGATCTCGTTCCTGCGAGTGCCAGCGGGACTTCGAGGCGTCGGCGAGGGTCCGCCGGGCGCGCGCGGCGATGTACTCGAGGTCCTCGATCGTCCCGCCCTGGGCGGGGGGCGACGCGGTGGGGGCGGCGAACGGGGCCGCGGTCGAGCTGATCCGCAGCGCGCCGAGATCGAGCACGAAGCAGCCACCGTCCCTCCGGGCAGTGCCGACCCGGACCAGCTCCTGCGACCCGTCGGGCCGGGCGACCTCCACCACCACCGGCAAGTCGACGCTGGCCACCTCAGTCATCCTCGTCGTCGTGGTGGGACGGCGCGGCGTCGAGCAGGTACTCCTGCAGGGTCCAGATCGAGCCGGTGCTGTAGCCGGGGCGGCGCAGCGGGTTGAAGATCGAGCTGCTGGTCACCATCCCGCCCAGCGAGCCGGCCGGGCCGCTGACGATCCGCAGGGTGCAGCCGGCGAGGATGATGAACGGCTGGGGGACGGCGTTCGACGAGACGGTGCAGGTGCCCTGCGCCACGTAGGCGCCCTGGGGCAGGTCGAAGCGGACGTAGAAGTTCTGCACCAGCCCCTGGGGGAACATCACGTTGGTCAGCTCGAGGCAGGCGGTGGCGCGGCCGATCTTCTTGCGCTGCTCCTCGACCACCCGGCCGTTGTGCTTGCGGGTCTTGATGCTCCACAGGCTCGCCCCCAGCCGCACGTTCGAGCCGAAGGGAGACTGGGCGCAGACCGTCGCGTCGGCCGGGGTGGCGGCGTCCTCCTCGCTGCGGAAGACGTAGGTCGCCTCCCCCGCCGCGGCCGCCATCGATCCCAGAGTGACCAGGCAAATCAGTGCGCGTTTCATCGAAGCCTCCTTGCTGCCGGGTTCACTTCCACGAGATGAAATAGTCGGCGTCCATCAGGCCGAGCTTCTGCCCCCGGACGCTGACGTCCTGACAGCCGAGGGCGCGCAGCACCGCGAGGAACACCCCCTCGTGGTACGGGTGGGGCATGAAGTCGCGGCGCACCTTGAAGATGCAGGCGGTGTCCGACAGCACCACCGTCTCGCGGGCGCCGTAGCTGACCGCGGTCTTGTAGGCGATCGGCGCCGCGCGCATCAGCCGCTTCGCCTCGCCCGCCGAGACGGTGACCAGGGTCCGCCCCACCGGAGTGCCGAGGAAGTCGTCGATCGCCTGCTCGCCCAGCCGGCGGATCGCGGCGTCGAAGTCGAGCGCGGTGCCCTGCAGCAGCTTCGCCGCGCCGAACGCCGCCGGGAGGAAGGTCGCGATCGGGTAGTTGAAGAAGTCGACGTACTTCTTCTCGACCATCATCGCCTTCACCTGCTGCTGCGCCTCGAGCCCCAGCAGCCCGTGGGTCGCCGAGAGAACGCCGTTGAAGAACATCCCCTTGCAGGTGTCCTCCTCGGTGGCCACCTTCAGCCGCTCGCCCAGATCGGCGATCGACAGGTCGGGAGGAGCCACCACCCGCCGCGGGGGCGCGGTGGCAGTGACGGTCGTCGAAGTCGAAGTGCCGAAGAGCGCCATCGTGCCCCCTAGAGCCGGATCAGCTGCGCGCCGTAGTGAACGTTGGCCCCCGCGGCCGCGATGCAGACCAGCGCATCGCTGCCGAGCGCCACCACCCCGTGCTTCACGTCCTCCGAGAGTGCGACCAGCATCCCCGCCGCCGAGGTGTTGCCGTAGTGTTGCACCGTGCTCGCCATTTGCCCGGGCCGCAGCCCGGCGTTGGCGGCGAACTTGTCGAGCACCCGCTTGTTCGGCTGGTGCAGGTAATAACGGTGCACCTCGCGGAGCCGCTCCAGGCTCTTCCCCCCGACTGCCTCCAGGCAGGTCCGCATGTGCACCGGGTAGCCGGTGGCCACCGCGAAGCCGTTGACGACGAAGGCGAAGTCGACCGGCCGCGCGCCGGCGAAGAGGAAGGGGACGTCGGCGCCTCCGCCGCGCCGGAGCACCAGCTGCTCGTGGGCGTTGCCCGAGCTCGACTCGAGAATTCCCCCGGCCCCGGTGGCGGCGCGGACAATCATCGCTCCGGCCCCATCGCCGAAGACGTACATCGACAGAAAGCCCGACAGCTTCTTGGTGCCCTCGAGCTCGAGCTCGTCGGAGTAGACCCGCCGGTCGATGAAGGCCGAGGCGAAGTTGCTGGCCACCACCGCCACGGTGCCCATCGCCCCCGAGCGGACCAGCTTGTGGACCAGGTCGAGCACGTAGGGCGTGCCGCCGCAGCCGTCGTTGATCATCAGCGCCATCGCGTCGCCGCGCATCTCGAGCCGGCGGTGCAGCTGCATCGCGTCGTGGCTGAAGTCGGGCTGATCGGGAGTGCAGGTGATGAGGAAGACCGCGTCGAGCTCGCTGGCGGCGAGGTTGGCCATCTTCAGCGCGTCGCGCACCGCCAGCTCGGACATGTCGGTGTTCGACCGGGGGCCGTGGGTGGGGCGCACCGCCCGGCCGCGCTCCTCGTCGACTTCGCAGAGGAAGCGGCGCTCGAGGATCCCGGTCTTCTCCCGGATCAGATCGGCGCTCCACCCCGGGATCGCCCGCGCCATCGTCTCGTTGCTGACCACCTGGGACGGGGTGAAGTCTCCGACACCGACGACTTTGACTGCTGTGGCCATGAGGCCCTCCGTGGCTCCGGCGACAGAGCAACCCCCGGCCCACCGCCAAGCCGTTGGTTTTGCTCGGTGTGCGTGGGAGCCAATCCTTCAGAACTGAAGCACCGCTTCCGATTCCGTCGGTTCTTTCTCCAGCGGGCTTCCGGGGTGACTCGGTTCT
>JAGSPQ010000512.1 GCA_018262385.1 Myxococcaceae bacterium
CGCCGGCTCTGAAGCACCCGCACCCCCTCTTCGGTGCGGGTCTGGCCGAGCAGCGAATCGGCGAGCCCGAGCCCCCCTGCCCAGGCGATGAACAGCCCGAGCGCGGTGAAGCCGACTCCGCCGAGCGCCTTGATCGGCCAGTTCGGGTCGAAGAGCGAGGAGTACCCGAGCCAGCAAAAGCCCCCGGCGATCCCCAGCAGCAGCGACGCCTTGGCGACCAGCGCCAGTCGCCACCGGGGCGCGATCAAGGCTTCCAGTGCAGCTTGCGGTGAATCCAGGTCTGCCCGCCGCGGCCGTCGCGCACCACCATCCAGAAGTTCACGTCCTGCTCGGTGTTCTCGGCGATCAGCGGCGACCAGAACACCCGATGCTTCGACTCGACCCCGTCGAAGCCGGTGCCCCCGGTCTGGTTGGGGCTGATCCGGCCCAGGTCGGTGTGCCAGGAGATCTTCCACGACTCGAGCAGGTCCAGCGGCTTGAGCTCGAAGGAAGGGACGACATACCGCTCCTCGAGATCGTTGAACGGCAGCGGCTCGAAGCGGATCCCCCCGTCCTTGCCGGCGAACTGGGGGACGTCGTTCTCACCCCACAGGCCGCCGTCGTCGGTGCCCCGGGTGCGGCTGTCGTTGGTGCTCCAGGTGACCCCGGGAAGGATCGGGCGGACGTTGGGCTTCATGTCCGGGAAGATCCGGCACGAGAAGACCATCAGCTTCATCGCGTACGCCTCTTCAGTGCCCGCCTTGACGTGCAGCACGATCGGCATCCGCAGCCCACCGATGCCCCGGAAGGTGTCCTGGGTGCCGACCTCGAGCAGCAACGGAGTCCCGCTGCCGAAGCCCCCGTCGGGAGGCACGTCGACGAAGCTGAAGCCGGGCGCCAGCTTGCGCTTGAGCTCGCCCGCCCTGGTGGTGCCCTCGGCGAGCACCACGAAGTCGCCCTCGTTCTCGCACTTCAGATCGCCCTGGTGGGCGCAGGCCTTCACCTCGTAGGAAATCTCGCGCCCCTCGCCCTTCGGATCCATGACCAGCCAGGTCATGTCGATCGGCCGGGCGAAGGCGAGGAACCCGCTGATGTCGATCTCGCCGCCGTCGGTGCCCTGCAGCAGCGCGTCGCAGTTCGAGGCCATCAGCTCGGGCGGGTCGAAGTCGACCGCCAGCACCCGCAGGTCCTTCACCTGGCTGGGATCGTCGGTCGGCTCGACGCAGCCGGCGCCGAGAATGCAGAGAAAGAAGCAGAGCGCGGGTCTGATCACAGGCTGGCCTTGATCCCGAGCACCGGGAGGAACGGAATCCCCGGCACTTCGAATTCCTGACGGAAGCGGTAGTCGAAGAAGCTGCCTTCGACGTTCTTCTGGTTGTAGACGTTCTGCACGTCGAGGAAGACGGCGAAGGTGAACCTGTCGAAGGTGAACGCCTTGTCGAGGCGCAGGTCGAGCTGGTGGAAGTCCTTCACCCGGCCGGTGCGCGACTCTCCGTAGGTGCCGGTGTAGCTGTTGGCGTCGGCGCGGTAGAGATCGTACGGGTGCAGCAGCGGGCTCTTCGGCACCCCGGTGACGTAGCGGAAGCGGGCGCCGAGCTCGAAGCCGAAGGGAAGCCGGTAGCTGCCGACGAAGGTGAGGATGTGGGTCTGATCGTTGGCGGTCAGCCGGTAGCCCTTGTCGCTGCCGGCGGTGCGCTCTTCGGCCCGGTTGAAGGTGTAGGAGATCCACCCGAAGAAGTTCTTCGTCACCTCGTGCCGCAGCATCACCTCGAGCCCGTAGGCGCGGCCGAGGCCGTCGTTGGCGAAGCGCTGGGTGGTGACCGAGCCGTTGGGGTTGCGGGTGGTCGGGCCGGGCGAGCTGACGTTCTCGTAGCGGCGGTTGTAATAAGCGGTGAGGTCGATGTTGAGGTTGTCGGTGATCTTCTGCGCGACGCCGAGGGAAGACTGGAACGCCTTCTCGTGGGTGAGCGTGGGGGTGCCGAACGGGGGCGGCTCCATGTTCTGGGCGTCGGGCGGCTGGGTGTACATCCCGATCGAGCCCTTGATCTGAGTGCGCTCCCACGGCTCGAGCCGGGCGTAGAGGCGGGGATCGAACGCGTGCCGGATCTCGCCGCGCGAGAGGTAGGCGTGGCTGGCGCGGATGCCGGGGGTGACGGTGAGCATGCCGGCCTTCAGCTCGGCCTCGAGGAACACCGCCCCGTCGAACGAGCCGAGCACCCGGCTGACCTTCTGCACCTCGGCGGCCGGCTCGGCGCCGGGGAAGGCGGGGTAGTTGATGTTGCCGATGTTGGGCAGCTCGGCCGAGCCGGAGATGTGGTCGTAGAGGATGTCGGCGCCGGCGCGCAGGGTGAGGTGATCGTTGACGTCGACGCTCAGATCTTCGCGCAGGCCGACCTCGAACTGGTCGGCGCTGATCTTCGCGATCCCGAAGTCGAGCCGGCCGAGGTCGTAGCCGATGTAGGGGGTGAGCTTCAGGGTGGTGTTGCCTTTGCGATAGGTCCAGTTGCCGACCACCCGGTGGAAGGTGGTGTGGAAGCTGGCGGTGAAGTCGCGGTTGCGCCCGCCGCCGGTGGCGATCACCTTGAGGATGTCGTCCGAGCCGAACGCCATCACGAAGCCGGTGTTCTCCGCCCCCTTCTTCCCGAAGTCGGCGCGCACCTGGTAGTCCCAATAGACGGGGAGGACCTGGAGCGTGCCGGCCTCCGGATCGTTCGGCAGCACCAGCGGCAGCAGCGCGTCGATGTAGCTGCGGCGCACCGCGCCGGCGAGCGAGATCTGGTCGGTGATCGGCACCTCGACGAACAGCGAGGCGTCCTGGATGTCGATCTTCACCACGGCGTGGAGGGTGTCGACCGCGCCGCGGCGGGTGGAGACGTCGACCACCCCTCCGACCGCGCGGCCGTAGCGGGCGCCGAAGCCGCCCGGGTAGAAGTCGATCTTGTCGAGGAACTCGCCGTTGACGACCGAGGGGCCTCCGCCGAGGTGGTAGAGCAGCGGGATCTCGACCCCGTCCATGAAGGTCAGCGTCTGGCTCGGCTTGGCGCCGCGAACGATCAGCGCCCCGCTCAAGAACGGCGCCCGCGCGACGCCGGGAAAGTTCTGAATCACCCGCACCGGATCGCCGAAGGTGCCGGGGATCTTCTGCAGCTCCTGGCGCTCGAGGGAGCGGCGGACGACTTCCTTCTTCTCGCGGGTGCCGCGGACGACGGTCTCGTAGCCGACCACCTTCGGCATCACGTAGTAGACGACCTCGGCGGTCTCGTTGGGCGCGAGCGTCTCGAGGGTCTTGAAGGGCTCGTACTCGTTGCCGATCACCTTGACCTCGCAGTCGCCGGCGTTCAGCTCGAGATCGAACAGCCCCTCGGCGTCGGAGATCGCCTCGCCGTTGCCCGCGCTCTCGTTCATGCAGCGCACGGTGGCGCCTTCGATCCGGCTGCGGCTGCCGCGGGCGAGCAGCTGGCCCTTGAGGTGGGCGCGGGGCGGAGGCGGAGGGCCGGCGTCGAGCGCCACCCCCGCGTCCACCACCTGCAGCTCGAAGTGGTAGACGTATTCGATCTGGATCGGCGACGGCAGGTGGTCGACTTCCGCCGGGGTGAACTTGAACCCGCGCACCGCCTCGAGGGCCGCCTCGTCGAAGCCGTTTCCCACCGGCTCGATCACCGAGGCGTCGCTCACCGTGCCGTCGGCGGCGATGGTGACCAGCAGCCGCACGCTGGCGCTCAAGCCCTCGGCCTGGGCCTGGGGGGGATAGGTGGCCTGGACGAACTGCTCGAGCGTCGGCTCCTTCGTCAGCACCGGGACGTGAACGCCCCCGTCGACCTCGAGGCGCCTGGCGCCCTCGTACTGGGCCAGTGCAGCGGAGCTGAGGAACAGACCGAGAAGTGCAAGCAGGCGCATCGACGGCAGCGGTTTAACCTTAAGGGGGTTCCCCGTCACGGGTGGTCTGAAGGGGGGGCGGCCACGGTGTCGCTTGAGCACGGGCACGCCGCGGGCTATGCGATCGAATAATGGCGATCGACCCGAAGCTGCTGGAGATCCTGGCTTGTCCGGAGGACCACGGCGCCCTGCTCTATTTCGCCGCAGATCACACCCTCTACAACCCGCGCCTCAAGCGCAGCTACGCGGTGGTGGACGACATCCCGGTGATGCTGATCGAGGAGTCGAAGACCGTCGACGAGGCGGAGCACCAGCGGCTGATGAAGAAGGCCGCCGCCGAAGGCATCAAGCAGAATTGGACCTGACGTGATCGACACCCACTGCCACCTCGACGTCGA
>JAGSPQ010000513.1 GCA_018262385.1 Myxococcaceae bacterium
CCCGAGCGCAGCAGCAGCGAGGCGTTGAGCACCGCCGCCTCGAAGCTCACTTCGTCCTGGCAGATCGCCAGCACCGGCCCTTCGAGCGCGTAGGCCTGGGCGATGTAGAACGCGCCCGAGTTGCCCACCGAGTTGGCGAACTGGATCGGGCTCGGGATGCTCTCGCCGTCGTAGAGCGACTTCACGAACGGGACGAGGTCGGCGAGGTTGCCCAGGCCGGTACCGAGGAAGACGCCGGTGCGCCTGGGCGGCAGCTTCGGCACCCCGGCGTGCTTCATCGCCACCGCCGCGCCGGTGAGGGCCAGCTTGATGAAGCGGCCGATCTTGCGGAACTGGCCCGGCCAGAGCGTCTCGAACTCCTCTTCGATCGACCGGTGCGGGGTGGTGGCCAGCCACGCCCGCGAGCACGCGCCGAGCACCGAGATCGGAGCAATCATGCGCCGTGATCCTCGACGAGGAAGGAGGCGGAGGTGCCGCCGAACCCGAACGAGTTGAACAGGTGGACCCCGGGGCGACCGTGGGTGGGCAGCGACCGGGCCAGCGGCACCAGCGAGCCCTCGGCCGCTTCGGAGAACCCGATGCTGCCTGGCACGAACCCCTCTTCGAGCGCCCACACCCAGGCGGCGAGCTCGAGCGCGGTCGAGGCGCCCAGGGTGTGGCCGAAGCCGCCCTTGAGCGAGGCAAACGGTGGCGGCGACTTGCCGAACACCCGCTCGAGTCCGCGCAGCTCGCTGGCGTCGTTCACCTGGGTGCCGGTGCCGTGGGCCTTGATCGCGGTCACCGCCGAGGCCGTCAGCCCCGCCCGCTCGAGCGCCCGCTCCATCACCGAGGCGGCGGTGGTGCCATCGGCCGAGCCGGCGGCGATGTGCCCCGGATCGTGGGCGATCGCCCCGTCGAGCACCTCGAACCGGCTGCGCCGCGGGCCGGTGCGCGCCTCGAGCACCACTCCGGCGGCGGCCTCGCCCATCTGCAGCCCGTTTCGGCTCTGGTCGAACGGGCGGCAGACGGTCGGGGAGTAGAGCTTGAGCAGGCGGAAGCCCTCGACCGAGATCCGCATCACCGTGTCGAGGCCGAACACCACCGCCCGGCGGATGAGGCCGGAGCGGATCGCCTGCAGCGCCATGATCATCCCCACCGCGGTCGAGGTGCAGGCGGTGGTGTAGGTGAACAGCGGGCCCTCCGCGCCGAGCCGCTGGGCGAGGTGGGCGGTGATCCGGCCCGGGCCGCCGCACAGCAGCGTCCACGCCTTGTTCACCCCCAGCGCGCCCTGCTGGAAGAACGCCATCTCTTCGCTGGCGGCGATGCCGGTGGTGGTGCCGACGAACACGCCGACGTCCCGGCGATCGCCCTGGGTGAGGCCCGCCGACTCGATCAACTGGGCCGCGATCCGATCGATCAGGGTGAAGGGGCGCTGCGGGGTCTTGTCCTCGCCGGGAATGACCGCCGCGCGCAGGCCGACGAACTCGCTGGCGGTGACGGTCTGAATCCCCGAGCGCCCTTCGCGCAGCGCGGCGACGTGCCCTGCCTTTTCCGCGCCGTAGCAGGAGAGCGCGGCGACCGCCCGGATGTCGACGTGAACCCGCCCGCTCATCCCAGCTTCAGCACCGTGCGCAGCTTCACCGGGTCGGCGGCCGAAGCGATGAAGTCGGCCATCGCCCGAACCGACGCGAAGTACTCCCGCACCGAGCTGGCGTTCTGCAGATCCACCCCGAACTGGTACTCGAGCGCGACGGCGATCTCGACCGCGTCGAGGCTGGTGAGGTTCATCGGAGGTCCGCCGAACAGCGGCGCGTCATCGGCGATCTGGTCGGGGGTGACGTTCTGCACGTCGCAGCACTTGAGGATCAACGCCTTGAGGTGTTCGCGCAGCCGGGGCTTGGCGTCTTCATTGCTGGCAGTGACTGCGGCGGCATCCTGAGCCATGGGCGAAGGTATAGACGGAAAAAGAGTTGGGCGGCGAGGGGACAGACGAGGGGAATCCCAAGAAAATTTTGGGCCTCAATTCCTTTGATGCTAGTCGGGCCCACAATGATCAACTCCGCGCCTCGCGCCTACGCGATCGACGCCCGCGCGTGCATCCGGTGTGCAGCCTGCGCCACCGTCGCGCCCGACAACTTCCTCGTCAAGGCGGGCCCGGCCAGGGTCCGCCGCAACCCGACCACCGCCGCCGAGGCCCTCGGGTGCGAGGCGGCCCGGGCCCTCTGCCCCACCCAGGTGATTACCTTCACCGAGGGGACGGCCGGGGCCGAGCTGCCGGCCGGGCCCCTGCCGACCGAGCTCTACTCACCGGTGATGGAAGTGGCGGAGGCGGTGCGCTGGAAGGTCGAGGACCTGCCCTGGGCGTCGTTCGACCCGGTCAAGGCCACCCCCGGCCTCCGGGCGGTGGTGCGCGAGATGGCCTACTCCGAGCAGACCACCTTCTCGGCCACCCAGAAGTTCATGGAGGCCTTCGGCGCAGACACCGACTTCTCGCAGTGGATCTCGGTCTGGTTCTACGAAGAGACCCGGCACCCGCATGTGCTGCTGAAGTGGCTGGCGCTGGCGGGCGAGATCCCGGGGAAGGACTTCGTCACCGAGGGCCGCGCGTCGCAGCCGTTCATGAAGTCGCAGACCGGCACCCTGGTGACGAACATCATCTCCGAGATGGTGGCCGCCCACGCCTACCTGCAGATGGTGGGAGGCGCGCCCGAGCCGCTGATCACCAAACTGGTCGAGCGGCTCTCGGCGGACGAGGCGCGCCACGCGGCCAGCTTCTTCACCTTCGCCCGGCGGATCATCGGCAAGGCGGCGCAGCCGGATCGCGAGCGGCTCGAGGCGCTGAAGGTGCTGCACTTCTGGTTCAGCGCCAGCAAGAGCGTGAGCCACCCGGTGAACGCCTCGATGGATCGGCTGAAGGCGCTGCTGCCCGCGGTCGGGGCTCCGCCGTTCGTCGCGCCCTACGATCGGCTGGCGAAGATCATCGGCCTGCTCACCCAGCTGCCGATCGAGACCGCGGCGGACATCGGGCCGCAGATGACGGCCCAGACCCAGCGGATCCACGCCCCCGCGCCGTAGGGGAACTACTGCGGCTGGCCGGCCGGCAGCACTGCCAGCGGGCGCGCCTTGCGCTGCTCGTGCTCGAGGATGTCGCCGAACAGCGCCCGCTCGCGCACCCCGCAGTCGCGAACCAGCGCCGCCGCTTCGGCGAACGGCGCCGCCTCGACCTTCTGCGAGCGGCAGATCCGCGCGCACTTCGCCGCGAACTGCCGCCAGGTGTCGCCGATCGCGGTCAACGTCTCGGAGAACTCGAGGTACCGGGTGTCGGCCAGCACCGGAGCGGCCTGCTGGAGGAACGCCGCGTACAGGTAGCGGAAGCCCGCGCCGCCGGTGCCGATCTCTTCCTGCATCCGCACCACGTTCGACAGCTGCATCAGGCTGTCCTGCGGGTCCTGGTAGATCCGCGGCCACTTCTCCATCCGATCGGCAAGCAGGCCGATCGCCTTCCCGCCGAAGAGCGACACCGGGATGCGCGACATCGACTTGGCGGTGTCGATCACGCCCTCGCGCACCGCCTGGCGCAGCCGGGCCGGATCGACGCTGGGGGTGCCGGCGACGAAGTACAGCTTCCCCTTCGGAGCCAGAAAGCCCTTCGCGAACCGCGCCCGCGCCATCGAGGCGGCGGTGCAGTCGAGCGGCACCTCGAGCACCGGATCGGAAACCCGCCAGCCCGCCTCGCCCTTGCCGAAGACGACCAGGTTGTGGGCGTTGAACTGGAAGCGGAAGCGCCTGGGCATGTGCGAGAGCCAGAAGACGTTGGTCTGCACCCCGACCGGGATCCCCGAGCCGACCAGCTGCTCGAGCTCGCGGGTGCCCTTGGCGACGTCGCGGTAGGTGCGGACCTCGAACGGCACTCCCAGCCGCTTGCAGGCCTTGCGGAAGATGCCCCCGGGCGCCGATCGGAAGTTGGTGTTGGGTGCGCCGAAGATCGTCTTCACCGGCAGGTGGATGAAGAACAGCCCGGCGGCGATCCCGAACGCCATCGGCTCGGACAGCGGCAGCCCGTGGTGGCTGAGCAGCGAGGCGGTGACCCCGCTCTCGCAGTGGGCGGAGTGGAAATGCTTGAACGGAATCTCACCCACCGGCGCCGCCCATCGTCAGGTCCGGCGCGTCGGGCACGGTCGAGAACTGCGCCTGGGTGACGTCGAGCTCCTGGCAGTAGCGCTGGCGCAGCGCCGGAGAGAGGCGGCGGAAACCGGCGGGCTTCAGGTG
>JAGSPQ010000514.1 GCA_018262385.1 Myxococcaceae bacterium
AGGGGTCGCCCACGACTTCAACAACCTGCTCGGGGTGGTGAGCGGGCACCTCGACCTCGCCCGCGCGACCCTGCCCGAGGGACACCCCGCCGAGCAGCACCTGAGCTTCATCGACGACGCAGTGCGGAACGCGGCGGCGCTCACCCAGCAGATGCTGGCCTACAGCGGCAAGGGGGTGTTCGCCGTCGCCCCGATCGATCTCAGCCACGCGACGGCCGAGATGGTCGCGCTGCTCGGGGTGTCGATCCCGAAGGGCGTCCGGCTGGAGCTCAGCCTGGCCGAGGGGCTGCCGGCGATTCACGGGGATCGTTCCCAGCTGCAGCAGGTGGTGATGAACCTGGTCACCAACGCCGCCGAGGCGATCGGCGGAGAGCCGGGGACGATCGAGCTGCGCACCGCGGTCGAGTCGATCGACGAGGAGCGGATCCGTCGAGACTTCTCCGGGCAGGAGCTCCAGCCGGGCTCGTGCGTCACCCTGCGGGTGCGCGACAGCGGGCAGGGGATGAGCCCGGAGGTGCTGGCGCGGATCTTCGACCCCTTCTTCTCCACCAAGCGGTCCGGCCGCGGACTGGGCCTCGCGGCGCTGCGCGGGATCCTCAAGACGCACCACGCCGGCATCCACCTCGAGTCGCAGGTGGGCAAGGGGACCACGGTGCTGGTGTGCTTTCCGGCGAGCCCGGCCGACCTCGCCGCCCCCGCCGCGGCGCTGCCGCAGGGGCAAGCCTCCGAGGCGAAGCGGACGATCCTTCTCGTCGACGACGAGCCGAGCATGCGTCGCACCACGCGCGGCCTGCTCGAGTTGATCGGGTTCGAGGTGCTGGAGGCGGCGGATGGCGCGACGGCGGTCGAGATCGTCCGCCAGTACTCCGGCCGCCTCGGGTGCGTGCTGATGGATCTCACCATGCCGGGGATGGACGGCCACCAGACCTTCCTGGCGCTGCGCGCCCTCGACGCGGCGGTGCCGGTGATCCTCGTCTCGGGCTGGTCGGAGGCGAGCCTCGCCGCGCGCTTCACCGCGCACCCGCCCCAGGGCTTCCTCGAGAAGCCGTTCACCGTCGCGGCGCTCGAGGCGGCGCTGGGCCGCGTCGGACTGGCCCCCCGCGGCGCGGCGTGAGCCGCTGAGCAGGGAAGACAGGCGGGGGATTGCGATGGGCCTCCAACTTGAATAGGTGTGATTAGGGGGTAACCAAGCCATGCGAATTCGAACTCTGAGCGGTGCCTGGTTGGTGTTGATCGGACTCACGGGTTGTCCGGGCGGCTCGCCCCTCACCGACGCGGGGACGATGCCCGACGGTGGGCAGCTCGACGCGGGCACCTCCCGGGTCACCGGCTCCGGCCAGGCGCTGGTCTCTCAGGGCGGGGGCGTGGTGGTGGTGGGCTCGGTGTCGCGGACCTCGACCGACTCCGAGTTCCTGCTCGTGCGCTACCACGGCGACGGCGGCGTCGACTCCAGCTTCGGCACCAACGGAACGACGACCACCCAGTTCGACCCGTACATCGACCCGGTCGTCGCGGACGCCGGCTTCCCCACCGAGCAGAAGACCGACACCGCCTACGCGGTCGTGCTCCAGGGGGACAAGCTGCTGGTCGGAGGCACCGCCGCCTCCCAAGGCGATCTCTACGGCGCGTATGCGGTGACCCGGTACTCGGCGGCCGGCGTGCTCGACCCTTCGTTCGGGGTGGCGGGACGCGCGCTGGTCCGGGTGAGAATGGGCGGCCCGGTGCACGCGCTCGCGCTGCGCAGCGACGGGAAGATCTACGCCGCCGGCTTCGTCAGCACCGGCAACCCCGGCACCAACGGCGCCAACCTCGCCATCGTCCGCTTCTCCTCCGAGGGCAGCGTCGACTCCACCTTCGGGGGCGCCCAGGGAGTGGTGGGTGACTTCGGCAAGAACGAAGACGTGCGGGGCCTCGTGTTCCAGAACCTGAAGGTGCTGGCGGGTGGCGGCGACGACTTCCTGGTCGCCCGCTACAACGACGACGGCTCGCTCGACCCCAGCTTCGGCGTGGCCGGGGTGGCGAAGAGCCCGGGCGGCTTCGCGAACAACTTCCGGGCGCTGCCCAGTGGGGGGCTGCTGCTGTCGGGCTCGCGCCGGACGACCAGCGATGGGCCCTGGGTGCTGAAGCTGGTGCGCTACACCTTCGACGGCCAGCTCGATACGACCTTCGGCACGGCGGGCGTGCTGGAGGCGCCGCTCGACAACCGCCAGGTCTCCACCCTCGGGCTGGAGCTGCTGCCGGACGGGCGGATCCTCACCGTGAACGTCGGAGGGTTTGGGAGCGGGTCGGGCCCGATCGCCACCGCCGCGCGCTACTCCGCCGCCGGGGTGGTCGACACCGGGTTCGGCACCAGCGGAGTCCTCGCCCTCGACGCGTCGCTGCCGCTGCTGCTCGGCCAGTACCCTCCATCGCCGAACAACGTCGCGCTGGCGGGTGACCGCCTGCTGTTCACCCACACCGACGTCTACGCGGGGATGAACGCGAAGGTGATCTTCCGCTCGTACCCGCTGCCGTAGCGCTCAGCGCGCGGTGGCCGACGGATCCACCCGGTAGTAGCGAACCAGCTCCTGGTAGAGGTCGGGCGCCTTCAGCTTGAGCTGCCGCGGCTTCTCGAAGAACGCCTCGGTGGCGACCGCGAAGAACTCGGCCTCGTTGGTCGCGCCGTAGGGCCGAAGCACGTTGGTGTTCGGGCTCGCCTTGAGCGCGAAGTAGCGCTGCGAGAAGACCTTCGCCCACGCGTGGTAGTCGCGGTGGTCGTGCAGCTCAGGCGTGCCGTCGAACGCGCCGTCGGATGAATCGAGCACGTGGGCGAACTCGTGGAGCGCGGTGTGGTGCCCGTCGGTCGCGTTGACCAGCCCCGATACCACCGCGTCCCAGCTCAACACCACCTGCCCCCAGCGGTGCGCCTCTCCGTAGACGACGGTGCCGTCGCGGTCCGGGTGCTGGTAGTGGCTCGGGTAGACGACGATCGTCCGCAGCTCGTCGTACAGGTTCAGCGAGAGGTTTCGCGACAGGCGCGCCGCCGCTCCGGAGATCGCCACCTTCATCTCGTCGGTGATCACCAGCCCGGCGGCGCCGAACCAGTCCTTGTCGAGCGCGAACACCTTCAGGTGGAGCAGGAACCGCGCGCGCTCGTCAGCCGGGAGCTTCGCCGCGAACGGCAGCCGGCGCTCGACGATCGGCTCCCACTCGGCCGGAAAAGGCCGGCGCGCCAGCCGCTTGCGGCGCAGTCCGCGGAAGATCGACAGCATCTGGGCGCGCCGCCGGTGCGCTCAGAAGGTGGCGAGCGTGATCAGCTCTCCGGGAACCACCCAGGATGCCTGGGGCGGAGGCGGAGCAGCGAGCTCCGGCGCGGGCGGCGGAACCGGGGGCGGGCCGGGCAGCGGCGCCGGCTGTTGATCGAGCGTGTCGAGGCGCTGCTGGATCTGGTTGACCTCCTCGGTGTGCTCCCGCCTCGCGCCGATCCGCTTGATCAGCTTCACCACTCCGACGATCAGCAGGATCGTACCGACCAGCACGAACACCCCGCCGCCGGCCATCACCAGGTAGCCGACCGCGGTGCCGGCCCCCGCCTTCATCCCGGCCTCGACCGCGACCAGCGACAGCCCCAGGATCCCGAGCGCGACGCCGGGAACCGCGAGCACCACTCCGACCGAGAGCATCGCGATCGGCCCGCCGAGGCCGGGGCGCGTGTCGTCGAGGCGGCGCAGCTCGACCGCCAACTGCTCGCGGGTCATCGAGTCGAGCGTCGGCCGCGGAGCGTCCTCGTCATCCGACACCAGCTGGAAGCGCGCTTCGCTCAGAGCGACATGGCGGCTGGCGACGTTGTCCGCGAGCTGAATTCCAGGCGCCAGGTTGAGCAACGTCACCAGAACGAGACCAGTCAAGAACCCCTCCCAGGGCGAAGAACGGATCTCACCGTAGCAATCAAGGCTCGCGCCACACCACCACCCCCGGCGCGACCTTCGGGTTGGTGGTGATCGGATAGTGGAACGCCATCACCAGCTTTCCGTCGGGGGCGTGCCTCAGGTTGAGGTGCCGCCCCGCCGCGCTGTCGATCACCGCCGCGTCGAAGCCGCAGGTGGTCCAGGCAGTGAGGTTGGTGCTCTTCGACAGCTTCGGGGCACCGCACAGCCCCGCGCTGGCGCCGCCCTGGTTCTCGGAAGCGGCGACGACGGTGCCGGAGATCGAGAGGGCGAGATACGGCCCGCTGAACTGGCCTCCGT
>JAGSPQ010000515.1 GCA_018262385.1 Myxococcaceae bacterium
ATCGGCGCGGGGACCGGCGGCCTGACCGCGGCGGCGCTGCTGGCGAAACGAGGCCGGCGGGTGCTGGTGGTCGACGGTCACTCGGTCGCGGGAGGAAACGCGACGGTGTTCCGCCGCAAAGGCTACGAGTTCGACGTCGGGCTCCACTACCTCGGCGGCTGCCAGCCGGACGGAATGATCCCCCGGGTGCTGCGCGCCGCCGGCGCCGGCGAGGTCGAGTTCGAGGAGCTCGAGCCCGACGGCTACGACACGCTGGTCTTCCCCGACTTCACCTTCCGGATGCCGAAGGGCGGCGAGGCGCTGCGCGCGCGCTTGATCGAGACCTTCCCCGCCGAGCGGGCCGGCATCGATCGCTACTTCCGGGTGATCCGGGGGCTCGAGCACCTGGTGGCGGCGGCCGGCCGCCCGCTCCCGATCCGCGGCTGCGGGCGGTGCTCGCCGGGCAGAGCGGAGACTACGGCCAGCCGCCGAGCCGCGCCGCCGCGCTGATGGCGGTCGGGCTCACCCAGCACTACCTCGAGGGCGCCTGGTTCCCGAAGGGCGGAGGCCAGGTGCTCTCGGATCGCCTCGCCGCGGCGATCGAGGAGCACGGCGGCAAGATCCTCCTTTGCTCGCCGGCCCGCCGGATCCTCGTCGAAGCAGGCCGGGTGACCGGGGTCGAAATCGACAGCCATCACCTCGGCCGCCGGGTGGTCCGCGCCCCGATCGTCATCTCGAACGCCGACTACAAGCGCACGGTGAACGAGCTGGTCGGGGCGGCGCACTTCTCGAAGAAGACGGTGGCCCGGGTCGAGCGCGCCGAGATGTCGCCCGCGTTCGGCGTGCTCTACCTCGGGCTCTCGCGCGATCTGAAGGCGGAGGGCCACCCGCGCACCAACTACTGGATCTTCCCCAACCCGGATCTCGAGGCCGAGTACGCGGCCGCCGCGCGCGGGGAGGTGGGGCACACGCCGATGGCGTACATCTCGATTGCCTCGCTCAAGGATCCGACCAACCGGCGCGTCGCGCCTCCGGGGATCACCAACCTGCAGGTGATGTCGCTGGCTCCTTCTTCGCCGGCCGCGTGGGGCGTCACCGAGGCCGAGCTGCTCAGCGGCGCGTACCGCAAGAGCGCGGGGTACCAGGCGAAGAAGCGCGCCTTCGCCGAGGCGATGCTGAGGAGCGCGAGCCGCGTCTTCCCCGGCATCGACCAGCAGATCGTCTACCAGGAGGTCGCGACTCCCCTGACTCATCGCCGCTACACCGGTGCGACCGGCGGCACCTCGTACGGGCTGGCCCACACTCCGGCCCACTTCCTGCGCGGGCGCCCCGGGAGCAAGACCGAGCTCCCCGGGCTCTATCTGGCGGGCGCGAGCTGCCGCACCGGCCACGGGATCGCCGGGGTGATGATGTCGGGCGTCGCGGTGACGGCGGAGCTCCTCGGCGGCCGCGTCTGGGGCGAGGTGTTCGGGAAGGAGAACGCCGGCCCGCGGCCGACGAACCTGACCGCCCTCCGTCCGGACCCGCTCTCTTCCAGCGCGCCGCTCGCATCCCCTGGTCGCGCCGAGGCAGCGCAGCGCCGTTGAGCAGTGCATCCGTCAGCGGTGCAGGGGGCTCCGAGAAAGGGTTTGCGCTGTTAACCCCAGCCACCCCGGGGGGTGCAAAGGAGAGGTCGTTCCGTTAGCTTGTCCCGATGCGAATCTCGCCCCGCAAGCCGTTGACAGGCCCCGCTCGCGCTCCGCCGCCTTCGTCGGCCAGGGCCACCGCCACAGCCGCCGCGCCCCGACTCGCCCGGCCCGATCCGTCGGTGGGCAAGAACCCGGCGCGCCTGCTGGCCCACCTCGCGCTCGAGCACCAGGGCTGGCTGAAGGCCTCGAAGAAGTCGGAGGCGCACCCGATGCCCTGGCCGGCGGGGTTCGAGCCGAAGAACAGCGCGGTATTCGCGCACAACGAGGTCTTCATTCCGCTGCCGCCCTCGGCGGTGTTCGCGGGCCTGATCGACGCCGCGCGCTGGCCGGCGCACCTGGGCAACGCGGGGAAGATCGACGTCCGGTCGGGCGGCGGCCCCGATGGCTCGCTCCAGAAGGGCACCCGCTACGAGTGGAGCTTCGGCGAGAAGCTGAAGAACGAAGTGACGCTGTTCGAGCCAAACCGCGCGATCGGCTGGGTCGCCGATGGCACCGGGTCGATGGGCTTTCACCGCTGGATTCTCGAGCCGGTCCCCGGTGGTACGCGGCTGATCACCGAAGAGACGCAGCACGGGCTGGTTCCGAAGCTGAGCAACAAGGTCGTCAACCCGATGCTCCACGGCGTGCACCAGTGGTGGCTCGAGTCGCTCAAGGCGCAGCTGCTGACCGATCGCGCCGCCGGCCACACCCGCCACGATCTCTGAAGAACGCCAGCGCACCGGCGCGTGCAAAGAACCCGTGAACGTCGAACCATGTCCGATGTGGCCTGACAGGTCCTACCTCAGCCAGGGGCGGTCGGCGGTGTTGGGGCGAGTGGCGTCGAGCAGCACCCAGAGCGCGAGAAAGGAAGAGTGATCATTGGTCGGCGCGCTCGCCGGGCCGTGGGTCCACCCTCCGTCTTTGCGCTGGGCAGCTCGGACCTGCTGAATCCACTCGGGGCGAACGAGCTCTCGATGGCCGACGTAGAAGAGAAAGGCCATCGCCTCGATCGCCAGATCGGTGGGGCCGCCCTCGGCGGCGATCAGCACCGACATCTTCTGGGCAAGCTCGGCCTGGAGCGCCTTGGCCGGCGCGGCCTCGAGGCAGCCGTTCTCGACGGCCCAGCCGGTGTAGAGCGCGGCGTGGGTCAGGTAGTACTTTCCAGCCGCCGCGGTCTCGCGCAGGCGCTCGAGGAGCCCGTCTTTCGGGCCGTCGCGATCGCAATACAGGGCTTCGAGCGCCATCCTGTCGAGCGGGCTGTTGGCGCTCTCGACGTCTTGCGCGGAAGGCGCCGCCGAAGGATCCGCCAGCCGGGCGTAGGTGCGCAGGTGGAGCATCAACTGGACATCCGGGTGGGTCGGATCGGCCTTCGCGTTCTTGAGGTGATCGACGATCGGGTCGAGCGCCGTCAGCGCGTGCTTGCGGCGGACATAGTCGAGGAACAGCAGCGAGATCGGATCGGCTTTGGCGTCGCGGGCGACGAAGTACTGCACCGCGCGATCGACGGCAGGATCCGGTGGAGGGGCTGGAGCGCGCTGGCAGGCGACCAGGCCCACCAGCGCGGTGATCACGACCTGACGCAAGCTTCGGCTCAGGGCACGTTGCCGCGAACCGGGCTGTCGCAGCACATCGCATACGCCGTGAGGGAGGTCCCCGAAGCCCGGGTGCATCTCCACGAGTCGGCCGAGCAGCGGGAGCCGGCGAAACAGACGCAGAAGATCGACGGAGGGCAGGACTGGAACGGGTTGCTGTCCTCGATCGTCCCGTCGGAGTTGCAGCCGCCACCCGTCAGGACCTCGCCCGCGTTGCAGGTCACGGAGACCGTCGTCGACCCCACCGCCGCCGAGACCGCGCGGTAGCCACACCCGAGGTTGTGGCCGTGGTTCCCGGCGGCGAGGGTGTTGGGGGTGGTGCCGACGTTGGCGGTGATGTTGGCCGCGCCGGCGGCGACGGCCGCGGTGAGGAACGCGTTGCCAGAGGTGAGCGAGAGCACGCCGGTGTTTCCGAGCGTCAGCGTGCGGCCCGCGATCGACGCGCTGATGCCCGACCCGGGAGTCACGGCGTTGACGCCGGTGTCGTTCTCGACCGCGCAGATCGCCGCGCCGGTCGCCGAGATCGAGCGGACGTACTGGCCGACGGGGCAGGTCAGATCGTTCGGGGCGACGCCGCGGCGCTGCACCGAGGTGTCGACGGTCAGGTTCGCGTCGCCCGACGCGGTGCCGCCGGTGAGGCCGCTGCCCCCCGCGGTGGTGACGCCGGTGATGTCGCCGGTGCCGACGGGGACGCACACCACGGTGCCGGTTGCGTCGATCGTCTGGATCGCATTGCCGCCGGAGCACACGCCCGTGACGCGCCGCTGCACGTCGCTGGGAGCAAGCGCGCCGAGGCTGGCCGCCGTGTTCGCGATGCCCGCGCGTATCGCGTAGGGAACCGAGAGCACCGGGACGCGAGGAGAGAGGGCCGAGCCGTCGACCGACACTTCGAGGAACAGCGGAGCGCCGTTGAGGATCGCCGGCGTGAACGGGGTCGTCGCTCCGAGCGTGGTGATCACCAGGCCGTTGTTCACGACCAGGTTGTTCTGCGTCTCCGCCCACGCCACGGTTCCGCCGCTCGCTGAGTCGAACAACCGGAAGACGAAGTTGTGCGTGCCCGTCGCGGGCCCGCCGCTGCCGGTCAGGTTTCCCGTGAACGAGAGCTGCTGGGGCACACCCTGTCCCAACGCGGCCAGGGCCCAGAGGGCGTTTGCGAGCGCGAAGGCTCGGACGAGGTTGCTGTGCTTCATGGACTTCTCCTGTCGTTGAAGTTCGTCACGGCTTGACCGCTGCTCCGCCCTCCAGCTTGGTCGAGCCGGAGGTCATCGGCTGCTGGCTGAGCGAGTGGCCAACCTGCATCTCGAGGGTGAAACCGCCGCCCTGGGCGCGCCCGCTCGCAGACACGATCTCGAG
>JAGSPQ010000516.1 GCA_018262385.1 Myxococcaceae bacterium
CGCGTCGACGGCGCCCGCGTCGACGGCGCCCGCATCGACGACACCCGCATCGACGACACCCGCATCGACGACACCCGCATCGACGACACCCGCATCGACGACACCCGCATCGACACCCGCATCGACGACACCCGCATCGACGATCGGGGTCTCCCTCACGGTGACGACCACCTCGTCCTGCCCGACCGCCGTCCCGTCATTCACCGTCAGCGTGAAGGCGAGTGGGGTGGCGGCCGCGAGGGCGGGCGCGACGAAGGTGGTGGTGGCCGAGGTAAGCGAGCTGAGCGTCACCCCCGGTCCCATCACCTGGCTCCACCCATAGGTGAGCGCGGTGCCGTTGGGGTCGAGGCCGCTGCCGACCAGGGTGACCAGCGTCCCTCCGTCGACGATGAAGTCGGGCCCGGCGTCGGCCACCGGCGGCTCGTTGATCGTGTTGTTCACGGTGACCACCACCTCGTCGCTTGCCGAGCTGACCGCGTCACTGCCGGTGAGGACGAAGCGGAGGGTGGCCTGCGCCGTCACCGCGGGGGCGTTGAACGTTGGCGTGAGCTGGGTGGGGTTGCTGAGCGTCACCGTCGGCCCTTGCGATTGAGCCCAGAGCCAGGTGAGCGGATCGCCGTCGGGATCGGTGCCACCGCCGCTCAAGCTGACGCTGACGTTCTCTCCCACCGACTGGTCAGGGCCAGCGTCGACCACCGGAGGCCGGTTGAAGCGAAGCAGCCAGGTGTTGTTGGTGTAGGTGGTCGAGGCGATGCGGCCGCCGAAGAACACGATCCCGTTCAACTGGGGGGAGTACGACGCCGACGAGTCCGAGAGGGGGCCGGGGTTGATCGCCGGGCTGTGCGCGGTCCAGACGTTGGTCGCGGGATCGAAGCTGAACAGCCCCCCGGTCGGCGCCGTGGTCTGCCCTCCGTAGACCACCAGTTGATTGACGTTCGGCTCCCAGTCTCCGGAACAGAAAGAGCGCGCGCTGGGGCCGGTTCCCGTCGTGGCCGGCGAGGTCCAGGCGTTCGCGCCGAAGTTGAACTTCCACACTTCCGCCGAGTTCGGCCCGTTGGTCTCGCCCCCGAACATCAGCAAGGTGTTGTCGGTCGGGTTCCAGGCGGAGCAGACCGCTCCGCGCGCGCTCGGGCCCGTGCCGGTCGGCACGATCGCCTGCCAGGTGACGCCGCCGTCGGCCACTTCCAGCGTCCACAGGTCGTTGAAGTGGTTGTTGCCGAAGATGCTCCCGTTGCCACCGAAGTAGACGAACTTGCCGAGCGAAGGGGCCCAGTGCAGCGCCGCGTCCATCCGGGCGCTGGGGCGAGTGGCCGGCAGGGCCGGGGTCGAGACGTTGAAGGTGGGGCCGATCACGAACACCGTGTCGAAGATCGTCACTCCGTTCACCCCGCCCACGATCACCAGCAGGTCATGCACCGGGTCGTAGGCCAGCGAGTGCCGCTCGCGGCCGGGAATGGCCGGGGCGAGCACCGGGGTGCTCCACCCATTGGTGCCGGCCGAATACCGGGGCAGGTCGGCGAGGGTCGTGCCGCCGTTGAAGCCCCCGAAGACGAACAGCGCGTCGCTGCCGCCGTCGGACTTCACTGCCGAACCGCTCGACCGCCGCAAGGTCGGTGGATTGGTGGGCGTCTGGTTGACGAAGACCGGCGCCGCCCCGGTGGTCAGCGCCAATGCGAGGAGGGGCAGCATCGAACTAGTATCTCCCAGGGATGACAGCGACGGGGAGAGTGCAGCTCGGCGTCGTGTCCGACACCCACGACCGGTTCGATCCGGCGCTGCAAAAGCTGTTTGCCGGGGTCGACTTCATCCTCCACGCCGGCGACATCGTCGGGCCCGAGGTGCTCGAGGCGCTGGGCGCGATCGCTCCGGTGCGGGCGGTGCGCGGCAACAACGACCTCGGCGCCTGGGCCGACCTGCTGCCGGCCGCGCGGGTCGAGCGGTTCCTCGAGGTGCCGGTGCTGCTGGTGCACATCCTCGGCTCGGTCGCCCAGCCCACCCTGGCGGTGCAGTTCCTGCTCGAAGCCGAGAAGCCGCGGGTGGTGATCAGCGGCCACAGCCACCAGCCCCTGCTGGAGGTGAGAGACCGGATCCTGTTCTTCAATCCCGGCAGTGCGGGCCCCGGCCGCTTCAAGCTCAAGCCCGCCGCCGGCCTGCTCACCGTTCAGCCAGGCCGGGTGCACGGCGAGCTCTACGCGCTCGAGGCGGGCGAGGCGCGCAAGCAGGGCGAGCAGCAGCTGGATCTGCTCTAACCCAACGCTAGAGCCCGAGCCGGGTCAGCATCGTCCGCATCCCTTCCGCGCCGAACACCATCATCAACTGGCCGACGAAGCCCGGCGAGTCGGTGGAGGCGAACCGCGCCTCGAGCGCGATCGCGTCGAAGCTGCCCTTCCCCGGGCCAAGCAGGGTGCTGACCTCGCCCTCGGCCAGATCCGGCGGCGAGGGCAGCAGCTTCATCCGCAGCAGCCCGCCCACCACGGTGAGGCAGGCCGAGGCGACGATGTTCGCCGCTTCGGTCAGCGCCGCGGTCTCGTCGGCGTTCACCTCGCCCGCCGCGGTCGGCCGGCGCAGCAGCCGCCCCGCCAGCCTGCGCGCGTCTTCCCGGGGCAACACCCAGAACAGCCGGCCGGGCAGCCCGCCGTCGATCGAGAACTCGGCGGCGAGAACCTGGGTCCCGGCGCCGCCGAGCAGCGAGACGAGCTGCACCGAGTCGACCAGCGAGACCCGCGGGACGTCGACCATCACCCCCAGCCCGCTGATCAGCCGCGCCAGCATCGAGGCCGCGTGGCCGCTGCCGATGTTCGCCACCTCGGCGAGGGCGTCCTGCTGGGACGCGGTGGGCGCGGCGAGCGTCATCCCCGCGCCTCGCTCGGCACCAACCGGGTGACGTCGAGGATGAAGACCGGCCGGCCGTTGCCGAGGATGGTGACCCCCGCCAGCCCGGGCACCTGGTCCAGCGGCTTGGAGAGCGCCTTGAGCACCACCTCTTCCTGGCCGAGCAGCCGATCGACCTCCAGCGCCACCCGCCCTTCATCGCTGTCGACCACCACGAAGAACCGCGAGGCGTCCTCGACCACCGCGCCCATCGGCAGCTCGAGCAGGGTGGCGAGCGGATGCACCGGCACCATCGAAGTGCCGAACGCGAGCAGCCGGTTGCCCTGGCTGAACGACAGCTTGCTGGGCCGCTCCTCCAACACCCCGAGGACCTTGGCGATCGGCAGCCCGAGGATCTCGGGGCCGACGCCGACCAGCAGCAGGTTCACCACCGCGACCGTCAGCGGCAGGTGCAGCCGGATCCGCGTGCCGTGGCCGAGCGTGCTCTCGATGTCGATCGAGCCACCCGCGCTCTCGACCGCGCGCTTCACCGCGTCCATCCCCACCCCGCGGCCCGAGATGTCGGTGACGTCGCCGGCGGTGGTCACCCCCGGCAGACAGCACAGCATCAGCGCCTGCTGGGGCGTGAGGCGGGCGGCCTCCTCGGCGGTGTACAGGCCCCGCTCGACCGCGGCGGCGCGCAGCCTGGTGCCGTCCATCCCCCGGCCGTCGTCTTCCACCTCGAGCACGACCCGATCTTTATTGCGCCGGACGTTGAGCGCCACAATTCCGCGAGGCGGTTTTCCGACCGCGGTGCGCTCGTCGGGCGGCTCGATGCCGTGGTCGATCGCGTTTCGCAGCAGGTGCAGCAGCGGATCCGCCAGCTCGTCGACGATCGCCCGGTCGAGCTCGATCTCGGTGCCCGACAGCTTGAGCTCCACGTCGCGGTTGCGCCGGCGGGCGATGTCGCGGCTGGCCCGGGGGAGCCGATCGGTGACCACCGACAGCGGCGTCATCCGCGCCTTCATCACCTTGTCGTGGAGCTCGCGCACCAGCGCGTGCAGCCGATCGACCGACTCGTCGAGCGGCGGCCGGACCGCGGCGGGCAGGCCCTTGCCGACCTCCCGCACCTGGGCGGTGGCCAGCAGCAGCTCGCCCGCCGCATCGAGGAACTGATCGAGCAGCTCGGTGCGGACCCGGACGGTGCGCGCGGGCTCCTGGCCGACGATTCGCGGCCCTTCCGGCTCGACCACCGGCGCCGCATCCGAGCCGACCGGGCGCACCACCAGTACCTCGACGTCGGCGATCGTCCGCAGGATCTGCGAGACCCTCGCCTCGCCGTCCGCGGTCTCGAGCTCGAGGGTGATCACCCCCTCGACCAGCTTGCCCGCCTTCACCTCTTCCAGCGGAGG
>JAGSPQ010000517.1 GCA_018262385.1 Myxococcaceae bacterium
GCGGCTGCTTCACTCCGGACTTCGGGTCGACCATCACCACCACCGAGTCACCCTCGGCCACCACCCGCTGCTGCTGCTGCGAGGTGGCCCGGTACACCATGGTGAACGAGGTGTTGCCCAGCCTGGTGATCCGGGCCGAGACCTCGATCGTGTCGGGGTAGACGACCTTCGCGCGGTAGTCGATCGCCGAGTGCGCCAGCAGCGGCCAGGCCTTCGCGTCGGAGCCGACGGTGGTCGCCACCTGGAGCTTCTCGAAGTAGAGGATCCGCGCCGACTCGAACCACCGCAGGTGGACGGTGTTGTTCACGTGCCCGAAAGCGTCCATCTCGGCCCAGGCGACCTGGACCGTCAGGGTGATCGGCCAGGGCGCTTCCATCACGTCCTCAAGAAAATCGCCGAGGGCAGGATCGTCATCTTGCAGGGCAGCTTCCCCGGCTGCTCGCCGTCGCAGTCGATCAGCACCTCTTGCGCGCTCTCGGCGCTGAAGGTCTTGCACTTGAGCCGCCGGGTGCCTTTCCAGTTCACGTGCTCGCCGCTGTAGATGCTGCCCTGCTTGAGCGCGAAGTCCATCAGGCCGTAGCCGCTCCAGAGGGTGACGTCGAACACCCCGTCGCTCACCTCGGCGTCCGGAGCGACCTTCATCCCTCCGCCGAAGTACTTGCCATTGGCGACCGCGAGGGTGGTGACCAGCACCTCTTCGGCGGGGCCGCCGTCGAGCGACATCCGCACCTTGCGATCGTCGTACTTCAGCATCGCCTTCGCCGAGGCGAACATGAACGACAGCTTCCCGCCCAGCGCCTTGCTGGTGCGGTTGACCTCCTGGTCCACCACGCCCGAGACGCCGAAGCTGCAGATGTTGGCGAAGTAGCGCCGGCCGGTCTGGCCGTCGTGGGTGCGGAACTCGAGCAGGCCGACGTCGAACGGGACGTTGGTGCCGTGGGCGACCCGCTGGAGCGCCTGGTCGAAGTCGGTGTCCCAGCCGAAGGTCTTGCGAAAGTCGCCGCCGGTGCCGCGGGACACCACTCCGAGCGCGGCCTTCGGGTTGATCACCGCGCCGTTCTCGAAGAAGCCGTTGGTGACTTCGTTGATCGTCCCGTCGCCGCCGACCGCCACCACGCACTCGTAGCCCTGGTGGATCGCCTCCCGCGCCAGGTCCGCCGCGTGCATCGGGCGCTGGGTGAAGGCGTGATCGAAGTCGGGGATCGCCCGCGCCACCTTCGCCTGCAGCTCGGCCCACCGCTTCCCGGTGCTGCCGTTGGCGCTGGACGGGTTGACGACGAAGAACGTTTTCATTCGAGCCACCGCCGCAAGATGGACACCAGATCCTCCGATTTCTTTCCCGCCCGTTCGAACATCCGCCGCGAGGTCGGGCAGGCGGTGACGACCGTCTCGCCGCCGCTTGCCACCTCGAGCGCCTGCCGGCGGGCGATCTCCACCGAGGCCTCGGGCATCGTGCGCGGCAGCAGCCCGCCACCGCCCGAGCAGCCGCCCTCTGCGTGGTGGCTGGGCGCCTCGAGCACGGTGCTCACCGCCCGCCGCAGCAGAGCGCGCGGCTCCTCGTACTGCCCCATTCCCCGGCCGAGGTGACAGGCGTCGTGGTAGCCGGCCGCCTCGTCCAGCGGCGGCTTGTGCGGCGCATGGGGCAGGTTGTCGGCCAGCACCTCGTAGAGGGTGCGGATCCGCGAGGGCAGCTTGACCTGGAACTTCGGGTAGATCACCGAGAGGGTGTGGGCGCAGCCCGGATCCATCACCACCAGTTCCGGGTAGGGCTCGAGCGTCTGGGCGAAGGCCCGCGCGTGGGCGGCGAACTCGTCGTGCGCCCCGCCGGCGTAGAGCGGATAGCCGCAGCAGCGGGTGCTCGCCTTGCAGACCCCCATCGGCGCGCCGAACGCGTTGGCGACCATCAGCGCGTCGTCGATCAGCGCGGTGCGCTTGACCAGGGTGCTGCAGCCGGGGAACAGCGGGTAGCGCATCGGCGTCTCGGCCTTGAAGTGCTCCACCACCTTGCTCAGCGATTCGCCGAACGGATTACCCGAGCGGGTGAAGGTGCCGATGGTGGTCGCGGCGGCCTGGGGCTGCAGGCCCTCGGCGCGGGCGAGCGATCGGGCGGCGAACAGGGTCTCGCCCGGCACGTTGTCGTGCTTGCAGAAGGTGGTGCAGCGGCCGCAGCCGGTGCAGGCGTGGATCGCGTTGCTGGCCCCCTCGTCCATCCGCCGCTGGCCGTCGGCGACCTGCCTGGCGGTGGTCATCTTCGCCCAGGTGCTGTGCGACTCGTTCTGGGTCGCCTCGGACACCGGGCAGGCGAAGCGGCACACCTTCGGGCAGAAGGTGCACATCGCCAGCGCGTGGGAATGCTCGGCCAGCGGGGTGGTCACGGTGCTCCTCCCAGGACTCCACGGGGATCGATCGCGACCGCCAGCGCGGCCGAGGTCGCGCTCCATTCGCCCGCGCGGGTCATCGGCATGCCTGCAATCTCACCCCGGGCGATCACGCTCGCCAGGGAAAGCCGATGCAGCTCGAGCGGGCGGAAGGAAGCCACCGCCTCGCGCACCGCGTCCCAGGTGGCTTCCTGCTCTTCCCATTGGGTGCCGGGGGTTCCGTCGGCGGCGGGGAACTCGCCCGAGAGCCGGCCGGTCGGGCGGCCGCCGACATCGAAGGCGCGACGGCCGATGGTGTTGAAGTCGCGATCGATCGCTTCGTGGGTGCCCAGGCAGTTGAGCTCGACCTGGGCGCGATCGGAGCGCGTCTCGACCCGCACCGACTCGAACCAGACCCCGTCGGCCAGGCAGGCCATCAGCGCCGAGACGAAGGCGTCGGCCGAGGGGAAGCTGAACACCTGGCTGCGGCGCTCGGAGGCGAACGGGAAGCAGCGCACCACCGCCTCGGTGATCACTCCCAGCCGGCGCTGGCCGCCGAGCATCAGCGCGACCAGATCGGGGCCGGCGGCGCTGCGGGGGCTGGGGTGAGATCGGTAGACCCGGCCGTCGGGGAGCACGGCGGTGATCGCCAGGCACAGCGGCTCGAGCCGGCCGCCGCCGGGAATCGAGCGCAAGCCCGCGTCGGGGCCTTCGAGGAACTCGGCCAGGGTGAGCGCCTTCGCGCGGGGCGACAGCGGCCCGACCATCAACTGGTGGGTGGCGAGCGCGGCGTCGAGCGGTGCGAGGGTCAGGCCGCCGCCGACCTCGGCGGTGCCGCCCTTCGGATCGACCTTCGAGACGTGCTTGAGCTCGCCGAGCGACAGCTGCACCTGAGCGTTCAAGCGGGCGCCCTGCGAGGCGAGGATCTGCAGCGCGTCGGTGAGCTGCCTGGTGGTGGCGGGGACGAGGGTCGGGCCGCCGGGGCCGGCGACGGCGAGCGCGCCGAGGGCGGTCTCGAGGGGGGGCCGGGTCACGTGACGATCCCGTGGAGGCCGAGCTTGCCGGGGTTCATCACCCCGTCCGGATCCCAGTGGCGCTTGAGCGCGGCGAGCAGGGTGCGCCCTTCGTTGAGCGAGTCCTGGAGCGCGCGGGCCTTGAAGATCCCCACCCCGTGGTGGTGGCTGACGTTGGCGCCGGCGCTGGTCGCCGCCGAGAGCGCGTCGCGCCAGAGTGCCTCGTACCGCTCGAGCAGCTCGGGCTCAGAGCCGGCGGCGCCGACGAACGAGAAGTAGAGCGAGCAGCCCTCGAGGTAGGCGTGGGAGAAGTGGCAGAGCACGAAGGCGTGGGCGCTGGCGGCGGCGCGAACCCGCTCGTAGACCGGGTAGACCTTGTCCCAGGTGGCGGCGACCTCCATCGTGTCGGCGAACGCGCCGGCGTCGATCACCTTCGACATCCGGTAGGACACGTCGTACCGCTTGGCGTACCAGTGCTTGCCGGGCTCTTCGCCGAGGTCCGCTCCGCCCAGCCGCACACAGATCGCCCGCGCGATCCGGTCTTCCTCTTCCGAGCGGGCGGCGTCTCCTTCGAACATCAGGATCAGCCGGCTGCGCGAGAGCAGCCTGGTGGCGAGGTTGAAGATCTTCGGGCGGCCGAGGGTCTGGGGGGCGATGACCCGCAGCAGCGCGGGGAGCAGCTCTTGCTGCAGCGGCCCCGCCTCGGACTTGTGGGCCGACGGCTTGCCCTTGCCGACCAGCGCGGTGTCGAACGGGTCGTAGAGCCGGACCACCGCGGGGCGCAGCCCGGCGCGGAAGATCTGCCGGATCGCCTCGAGGCCGTCGGGGACGCTCTTGAACTCGAAGCC
>JAGSPQ010000026.1 GCA_018262385.1 Myxococcaceae bacterium
CGAAGGACGCCGAGTTGATCCGGGTCTGCGGATCGAGCGCCACGTTGGTGTCGGCGTCGATGAACCCCAGCTTGGTGATCTTCACCTCGATCCGCTGCAGCAGGGTGGTGGCCGAGCCGAGCTCGGGCAGCCGCTGGTAGTCCGCCGCGGAGACGATCTCGATGTCCTTGTCGAACGACAGCTCGCAGCCGCCCGAGACCACCTGGGTGGTCACCGAGTAGGCCCCCGCCGGGATGACGTTTCCGCAGACGAAGGCCACCAGCTCGACCTCGGCGGTGCCGCTGATCGACGGGATCCCCTGGGCGGCGCCGATTCGGATCTCCGGCTGAACGAAGTTGCAGGCGGTCAACGCGAGGAGGGGCAGGGTGCACAGACGCAGCATGGGGAACCTCGATCGACCGGCCGTCGGTGGCCAACACTAACACCCTGCCCGGCCTCAGTCTGCGGGCAGCCGCCGGAAGACCCGTGTCACCTTCCGCGGCCGGCCATCCTTCGGAAAGATGGTCATCCGCGTCACCATCCGGTCGCCGGCCTCGATCGTCCGGACCAGGTCGAACGGCTCGACGCTTCCGTCTGCCCGCTCGCCCCGGCGAAGTTTCGAAGGAAGAAGTTGGCCTGATGGTGCTCGCGCAGCGGGGCCAGATCCGAGCAGGCGGCGTTGTCGATCTTCCACCGGCCTTCGAACGGGCTGCATCGGGGGCGTGCAACCTACTCCCGCGCCCCGGGAAGGAAGCAGCACCCGAAGCTCTGGTAGAAGGGGGCCGATGCGAATCCTCCTCGTGGCGCTCCTCTCGCTCCCCGCGCTGGCCTGGGCCGGCGGCGCCGTCGTCCTCTTCCCCGCCATCGGCAGCCTCAACAAGGTGACCCTCAGCGGGCGGGTCTTCAGGGACGAGGCGACCGCGGGCAGCTCGACCCTGAGCCGGAACCTGCGCCGGCTGGCGGCGAGCAACTGGGAGGACGTGCCGGTCGAGGTCCGCTACGCCGGCCAGTCGAGAAACGTCACTTCCGGGCGCGACGGGAACTTCGAGGCGGTCTTCGAGGCGATCGCCCCGAGGCTCTTCGCGCTCGGCAGCCAGAAGGCCGAAGCGCACGTGGCGGGAGCGAAGACCGGGATCGCCGGGGTCGAGATTCTCGGGCCCGGCGCGCCGTTCTTCGTCGTCTCGGACTTCGACGACACGGTGGCGATCAGCGAGGTGCTCAGCCGCCGCAGGCTGCTCGCCAACGCGCTGCTGAAGGACGAGTCGACCCAGTCGGTGGTGAAGGGGATGGCCGAGTTCTACGGCTGCCTGCGCGACAACCCGGGCAAGCCGGCGTTCGCGCTGGTCAGCGGCTCTCCGGTGCAGTTCGCCGGGCGGATCGGCACCTTCCTCGCCAACCACCGCTTCCCCGCGATGGGCCTCTACCTGCGCGATCTCGGCCCCAGCACGCTGTCGGACTACAAGCAGCCGGTGATTCGCGCCCTGATGCGGGGGATGCCGAACAAGGCGGTGCTGGTCGGCGACTCGGGCGAGCACGATCCCGAGGTCTACCGGCAGATGGTGCAGGAGTTCCCCGATCGGGTGCTGCGCGTCTACATCCGCAACGCCGGCCGCGCGGAGGATCCGACCCGCTTCGAGGGGCTGATGCTGTTCGACGAGCCGAAGCAGGCGGCGCTCGACGCGGTGGGCCGCGGGCTGGCCAGCAAGGAGTGCGTCGCGAAGGCGTTTCCATGAGGTGGGTGGGGCTGATCGTCCTGCTCGCGGCCTGTGCCGACAAACCGAAGGCGCCGCCCGCCGCGCCGCTGCAGAAGCCGGCTCCGCTCGAGCCGCTGATCGCCGAGCGGGTGCGGGTCGACGCGGGGGCCGAGGCCGAGGCGACCTACACCGTCAAGCCGTTCACCTTCGCCGGCGATCCTCCTCCCGCCGCCGCGCTGCGGGTCGAGGCGGCGGGCGAGGGCCTGAAGGTCGGCGCCGAGCCCGCCACCCTCGCCGCGCTCGAAGCGAAGCTGACGCCCAGGCGCGAGGTGCTGCTGTCGTTCGATTCCGAGACGTACCTCGCCCAGGTTCTGCCGCTGCTGGCGCTGCTCGATGACGCGGGCGCCCAGGTCTGGCTGCAGTCGCCCGACGTGCCGGCGCTCGCCTGGCCGGTCACCCTGCGGGACGAAGCCGACTTCAACGCCTGGCTCGAGGAGACGGCGGCCGGGAAGCTGCGCGTCGTCCACCGCGCGGACGGGTTCGAGCTGCAGACCAACCTCGGCAAGCTGGCCGGCGGAGATCCGAAGGGGCCGACGGTGCCCACCCGCGGCGGCGCGTACGATCTGGTCACCCTCCAGCGGGGGCTCGACCGGGTGAAGCAGCGGTTCACCGAGGCCCCCGACGTCTGCTTCATGCCCAGCTACGCGATGCCGATGCACGACGCGACCCGGGCGATCGCCGCCAACTGGATCTCGGCCGAGAAGGTGATCTTCGCCGGGGCCTGCCTGGTCTACCCCCGCCCGGCGGCCGACGCGGGCGCCGCGAAGCGGTAACTAGAAGCCGACCGCGCCCACGCAGATGCTGACCGAGCCGTTCACCGTCCGGCACACGTAGCCGTTGCGGCAGTCGGCGGCGCGGCTGCAGGTGCGGAAGCAGGCCGGCGCGTTCCTCGCCAGCGCGTCGCGCACGCAGGTCGAGCCGGTGGGGCAGGTGGTGTTCGGATCTTCGACCTTGCAGGCGAGGGTGCAGTACCCGCCGGGCGAGAAGTCCTTGTTGAGGCAGATCACCCCCGGCCCGCACTCGCTGTTGGTGGTGCAGGGGTCGCCGATCGTCGGACCGCACCCCGCGAGCAGCGATGAGAGCACCACTGCAATGGCCAGCGACGTTCGCATGTCCGGCGAGTATCTTGCCCGGCCGGTCGTCAGCAACTTTTCATTCCATCAGACAACGGGGTTCGCAGATGGCGCAGTCGGTTCCAACCGGTGGTGAGTTCCTGTTTCGCGAAGTCGGCAGCACCCCGCTGATGTGTCCCGAGCGCTTCACCGACGAGCAGCGCCAATACCTCGAGACCGCCCTGCGCTTCTCCCGCAACGAGGTGCTGCCGAAGACCGAGCAGATCGAGAAGAAGACCCCCGGGCTGCTGCGCGAGCTGCTGCGCAAGGCCGGCGAGCTGGGGCTGCTGATGATCGACATCCCCGAGGCGTACGGCGGGCTGGGGCTCGAGAAGACCACCTCTTTGCTGGTCGCCGAGGCCAAGAGCATGAACGGCAGCTGGAGCGTCACCTTCGGCGGCCACACCTGCATCGGCACCCTGCCGATCGTCTGGTTCGGCAGCCCCGCCCAGAAGGCGAAGTTCCTGCCGAAGCTGGCCACCGCCGAGTGGGTCGGCGCCTACGCGCTCACCGAGTCGGGCAGTGGCAGCGACGCGCTCGGCGCGAAGACCACCGCGGTGAAATCCGCCGACGGCAAGTTCTGGATCCTCAACGGCAGCAAGCAGTTCATCACCAACGCCGCGTTCGCCGACGTGTTCATCGTCTTCGCCAAGGTCGACGGCGACAAGTTCACCTGCTTCATCGTCGAGCGCTCCACCCCCGGGCTGTCGATCGGGCCCGAGGAGCACAAGATGGGGATCCGCGGCAGCTCGACCTGCCCGCTGATCCTCGAGGACGCGAAGGTGCCGGTCGAGAACCTGCTGGGCGAGATCGGCAAGGGCCACAAGATCGCCTTCAACATCCTCAACATCGGCCGGCTCAAGCTCGGAGTGGGAGTGCTGGGCGGGATGAAGCTGCAGCTGGCCAACGCCGTCGCCTACGCGGCCGAGCGCAAGCAGTTCGGCACCTCGATCCTCAAGTTCGGGATGATCCGCGAGAAGATCGCCCGCACCGCCGGGCTGGTCTACGCGGTCGAGTCGATGGCCTACCGCACCTCGGGGCTGATCGACGCCCGGCTGCACGGGCTGGATCCGACCGCTCCCGACTGCGACGCGAAGACGATCGCCGCGATCGAGGAGTTCGCGGTCGAGGCTTCGATCTTGAAGGTGTTCGGCAGCGAGGCGCTCGGCCAGCTGGTCGACGAGGCGGTGCAGATCCACGGAGGCTACGGCTACATCGAGGAGTACCCGGTCGAGCGCGCCTACCGCGACGCCCGGATCAACCGGATCTTCGAGGGCACCAACGAGATCAACCGGATGCTGCTGGTGGGGATGCTGCTCAAGCGCTCGGTGAAGGGCACGCTGCCGCTGTTCGACTTCGCCCAGACCGTCGACGACGAGCTCACCGCCAACGCGCTGCCGAAGGAAGTGCCGACCGGGCCGCTGTCGCGCGCCGCGCTGGCCGCCGGGCACCTGAAGCGCATGGCGGTCTACGCGCTGAAGGTCGCCGCCGAGACGTTCGGGCCCGAGCTCGAGAAGCAGCAGCTGGTGCTGGCGAACGTCGCCGACATCGTGATGGACGCGTTCGCGGTCGACTCGATGGTGGCGCGCACCCGCCAGGTCGCGCCTTCGGACCCGGTGCGGATCGCGATGACCCGCCAGTTCACCAACGTCGCCTGCGCCCGGTCGCTCGAGGCGGCCCGGCGGGCCCTGTGCGCGAGCGCGAAGGGCGACGCGCTGACCTCCCACCTGAAGAAGCTGGCGCTGCTGTCGCTCTACGATCCGTTCAACCCGGTCGAGCTGGTCGAGGTGATCGCCGAGGCGGTCGAGCGCGGCGGCGGCTACACCCTCGGCGGCTGACTCCGCCACCCCGCGTCACAGCCCGGTAACGAAAGCCCGCCGGGGACGCGAGCGGAATTACTGCGGATTGCGACCCGGCATAAGGGCCCGCTGATGAGCGGGATTCGCCGCCTCAGGGCATCCGCGAGACGGCGTTCATCCCGAAGCTGATCGTCGCCTTCCACGGCGGCGGCGGCAGCCCGCGAAAGGTGAGGATCTGCTGCAGCCGCGCGGTGGTGTCCGGCCGCAGCTTGCCGAACGACACCCCGAAGCCGGGGTTCATCAGCGTCGTCCGTTCCTTCGGAGGCCGCATCACCCAGACGATCTCTCCGTGCAGCGCCAGCACGCCGAGCGACAGCGTCAGCTCGAGGAACACCGGCTCCTGGATCTTCACCCAGCGCGGCACCTCGAGCGCTTCGATCTCGAGCCCCAGCCCGCCGAACGAGATGTCCCGCAGCAGGTACTCGACCGAGCTGGCCTTGTCTTCCGTCGCTCGCACCTGCAGCGGGATCCGCGCGTGCTTGCGGACCTTCTCGTATTTCTGGGCCTCGAAGATCCGCCGCAGCAGCGCGTCCAGGCCCTCGCGGCTCTCCGACTGCTGGTAGCGGATCTGCAGCAGGAACATCCCCCCCGGCTGGGGCGCGACCGCCACCACCTCGCCGTGCACCTCGACCAGCTCGGGCACCCCCTTCGCCTCCAGCTCGAAGATGAAGCGGGTGCCGACCGGGGCCACCTTGCGGCTGGCGATCGACACGCCACCCTTGCCGACGCTGCGGGTGTACTCGGAGATCAGCGCCACCGGCGTCTTGTAGGTGACCTTCAGCCGTACTGGCTCACCGCTGGCGACGTTCCGACTCACGCCAGCCAACCTAGCGCCCAAATGCGAAGCGCGGAACACTCGAAGCCGAGCATTCCGCGCCGCAGTTGACAGTCGAGCTTTCGCTTCCGGCTATTTCTTGTCGGCCGTGATCACCACGCTGATCTTCCCGGCGGTCACGCTCACCGCCTCGTCGAAGGTGTAGGTGCCCTCGGTGTCGATCACCTTCCCCTTGACGATCATCGAGACCCCGCCCGTGGTCTGGGTCAGCGCGCTGACCGCGACCTTCTGGCTGACGTCGAGGTCGAGGAAGTCGTCGCACGCGCCCTGCCACAGCAGCTTGCCCTTGATCGACTGATCCACGTCGACGCTGCTGGTGGCCACCTTGATCGACTGCACCACCGCCAGCGAGCCGTTCAGCGTCGCCACCCCCATCCCGGTCATCACCCCGCAGTTGTTGTAGTCGGCGGTGAAGCTCTGGCCGACGTCGGTCAGCCCGCCGCTGCCCAGCACCACCCCGAAGCCGCTCAACGTCGTCGAGCCGCCCTCGGCGCACCGCACCTCGACGCTCCCGGTGCCGCCCAGCTTGGCTCCCAGCTTGTCCGTTCCGCCCTTCAGCGGGCCGGACGCGGCGTAGAGCGCCTCCGAGGCTCCCTGCTTGCCGCCTGAGATCTGGGCCCGGGGTCCACACGCGCAAAATGCCAGAACTACTACGGAAACTGCGGTGAGTTGGGTCTTCATCGGGTAGGCGCCTCCCAGCGCTGGGCCCCAGTAATAAGGACGCGGGGTCCTGGTTCGTTGCCGGCGGCTCCCCTTCCGATCAGCCCCCGGCGACCGGAAGCTCTCACGAATCTTGATCTCCCCGCAAATCGGGCTAGTTTTCGCGGGTGGCAAGAAGTGGTATTTCGCGGATCAGAGTGCTGCGCAGCGGCTGACCGAGGCAAAGAGTGTTTCGCGGAGTGTTCGAGCACCAGATCGACGGGAAAGGGCGCACCAGCTTCCCGGCGAAGCTGCGCGAGACGCTCGTCGGCGCCTACGACGAGCGGCTGATCGTCACCACCTCGCTCGACGCCTGCCTCCACGCCTACCCGGTTCGGGAATGGGAACAGCTCGAGCTGGCGCTCTCCCGCCGCAACCCGATGGAGCCGGGGGTGAAGCAGCTGATGCGGCTGTACGTCGCCAGCGCGCAGGAGTGCCCGCTCGACAAGCTGGGGCGGATCCTGATTCCGCCCACGCTGCGCAGCCACGCGTCGCTCGAGAAAGACGTGATCTGGGCGGGGATGGTGAAGGTGGTCGAGCTCTGGTCGAAGGAAGGCTGGGCCAGGGCCCAGGACGAGGCCCGCACCGAGGCCGGCTCCGCCGACGTGATGCGGGTGCTCACCGAACTCAAGCAGTCCTGATTTTTCGCAATTTCGATTCGCACTTCGCTGTTGAGAGGAAAATTCCAATG
This sequence comes from Myxococcaceae bacterium, assembly GCA_018262385.1. Lineage (GTDB taxonomy): Bacteria > Myxococcota > Myxococcia > Myxococcales > Myxococcaceae > JAGSPQ01. The sequence continues at coordinate 6,930 of JAGSPQ010000026.1, forward strand.
TCCGAGCTGGCCGCACTCGAGCTGTCGCAAATCGAAGTCGTCTCCGACGGGTCCCGCCCGGGGGCCGGCCAGGAATCGGCGCGCCAGAAGGCCTTCGTCGCCCAGACCCGCCCCGCCCAGATGACGCTCGCGCTCGAAGGCGAGATCGGAATCCGGGAATACGACGAGATCGCCGAGCAGCTGTTCCGCTTCAGCAGCCGCGGGGTCCGCCGGGTGGTGATCGACTTCTGCGACGTCAGCCACGTCGACTACCGGGTGGTGCGCCCGCTGATGCTGCGCGCCTCGGGCCTTCGCCACCTCGGCGGAGACATCAAGCTGTGCGGAATGTCGCCCTACATCCACGCGATCTTCCGATCGGCGGGCGCGCACGACGCGTTCGACTACTACGCCGAGGCGATCGATGCGGTCGCCGCCTTCGAGCGTGCGGTTCTGACTGCCGGCTGACGTTTGGCCTTTTCCCACCAGACCGTCCTCCTCACCGAGGCGGTGCAACTTCTCGAACCCGGAGCAGGCAGGTTGATCGTCGACGGAACCCTTGGAGGCGGAGGCCACAGCGAGGCGCTGCTGGAGGCGGGCGCGTCGGTGCTGGGCGTCGACCGCGATCCGCGTGCGCTGGCCGCGGCCCGCGAGCGGCTGGCCCGCTTCGGCCCCCGGTTCACCGCCGTCCAGGGCGAGTTCGGCGCGGTGGCGCACCTGATCGACGCGCCGGTCGACGGGCTGCTGCTCGACCTCGGGGTCAGCTCGCCGCAGTTCGACGAGCCGTCGCGGGGCTTCTCCTTCCAGGCCGACGGCCCGCTCGACATGCGGATGTCGGACGAGGGGCAGACCGCCGCCGAGCTGATCGCCTCGCTCGAGGAATCCGAGCTGGCGCAGGTGATCTTCGAGTACGGCGAAGAGCGCTTCTCCCGGCAGATCGCGCGCGCGCTGAAGTTCGCCCAGCCGCAGACGACGAAGGAAGCGGTCAAGGCGATCGAAGCTGCGGTGCCGCGGCGCGCGTGGCCCGACAAGATCCACGTCGCCACCCGCACCTTCCAGGCCTTGCGGATCAAGGTGAACGAAGAGCTCGGCCAGCTCGACGACGCGCTGACGGCGATCCCCCAGGTGCTCAAGCCGGGTGGGGTGGCGGCGATCATCTCCTTCCACTCGCTCGAGGATCGCAAGGTGAAGCAGGCGTTCAAGGCGCTGTGCGGCGACGTCCCCGATGATCTGCCCCGCGGCCTGCCGATGATCCCGGTGAAGGTCGAGGCGCAGTTCACCGCCCTGACGAAGAAGCCGATCGTCGCCTCCGACGAGGAAGTCTCAGCCAACCCCCGGGCGCGGTCCGCCAAGCTCCGGGCGATCAAGAAAGTCGAGGGCGTGAAATGAGCGTCGCGATCGAAGGCCGCCGGGGCGTGTCGTTCGGAGTGATCTTCTTCGAGCTCCTCCCCGCGGCGCTGCTGGTGTTGATGTTCGCGACGGTCGGAATCGTCCACGTCACCGGCCGGGTGCTGGTGGTGAAGGTCGGCTACGAGCTGTCGCGGCTGGATCAGACGGGCGCCGAGCTGATGCGCGAGCACGATCGGCTCAAGCTCGAGCTGGCCACCCTGCGCTCGCCTTCGCGGCTCGAGTCGATCGCCCGCCAGAAGTTGTTGATGGGGCCGCCGGCGCCCTCGGCGATCTTTCACGTGAAGGAAGGCTGAAGGCTCCTTGCGCGACCTCAAGCACACCGTCTCGGCCGAAGCCCCCGACAAGTGGATGCGGCTGCGCGTCTTCGTGATGGGAGCGGTGTTCATCGTCCTCCTCGTCGCCGTCGTCGCCCGCGCCTTCCAGCTGCAGGTGCACCAGCAGGCGAAGCTGAAGGGGATGGCGCAGGATCAGTACGTCCGCCAGATCGAGATCCCCGCCCGCCGGGGAGACATCTTCGACCGCCGCGGCGTCCCCCTCGCCCAGAGCGTCGACGTCGACTCGATCTGGGTCGACCCCTCGCTGCTGCCCGACGAGAAGCTCGCCGCCAGGGCGCTCGCCCGGGCCCTCGACCTCGATCAGCCCGAGCTGTTCGCGCGGCTGGCCAAGGCGCGCCGGTTCGCGTGGGTCAAGCGGCAGGTGACTCCCTCCGAGGTCGCCCGAGTCACCGCGCTGGCACTGCCCGGCATCGGCTTCACCAAGGAGCCCCGCCGCTTCTACCCGCAGCGCGAGCTGGGCGCGCACGTGATCGGCCTCGTCGGCACCGACGGCCACGGGCTCGACGGGCTCGAGCTGGCGTTCGAGGCCGAGCTTTCCGGCGATGCTTCGACCCGGCGCGGCTTCCGCGACGCCCGCGGCCGCAAGCTGCTCACCCACGGGATCGAGGATCTCGCCGGGCGCCAGGGCGCGGCCGTCACCCTCACCCTCGATCGCCACCTGCAGTACGTCGCCGAGAAGGCGCTCACCCGCGCGGTCGAAGAGGCGAAGGCCCCCGCCGGCACGGTGGTGGTGCTCGACCCGAAGAGCGGCGAGATCCTGGCGCTGGCCAACTACCCCCGCTTCAACCCCAACTCTCCGGCCGCGGCGCAGAAGAACGCCCTGCGCAACCGCGCCGCCACCGACGCCTTCGAGCCCGGCTCGACCTTCAAGGCGTTCGTGGTCGCCGCCGCCCTCGAAGAGAAGCTGGTCAACGAGTCGACCTCTTTCGACCTCGAGAAGGGCGCCTGGAAGATCGGCAAGCACGTCATCAACGACGACCACCCGCACGAGGCGCTCGACGTGCACCGCATCCTCCAGGTCAGCTCGAACATCGGCGCGGCGAAGATCGGCGCCGCCCTCGGCCGCGAGCGCCTCGTCGACTACTACGCGAAGTTCGGCTTCGGCGAGCGGGTCGGGCTCGGCCTTCCCGGCGAAGGCAGAGGGGTGGTGCCGTTTCCCCGCGCCGAGATCTCCCTCGCCACCCAGTCCTTCGGGCAGGGGCTCACCGCCACCGCGATTCAGCTCGCCGCCGGCTACGCCGCGCTGGCCAATGGCGGCGTGCTGATGAAGCCCTACCTGGTCTCGAAGGTCGTCGATCCGGATGGAGTCACCCTGATCGACAACCAGCCCACCGAGGTCCGCCGGGTCGTCTCGGCCGCCAACGCGCGGCGGGTGATCGCGATGCTGGAGAGCGTGGTGGAGAAGGGAGGCACCGCTCCCCGCGCCCGGATGGATGAGTACCGGGTCGCCGGCAAGACCGGCACCGCCCAGAAGGCCGACCCGGTCGCCCGCGGCTACTCGGACAAGCGAATCGGCTCGTTCGTCGGGGTGGTGCCGGCCGAGAATCCGCGCCTGGTGGTGCTGGTGGTGCTCGATGAGCCGAAGACCGACGTCTACGGCGGCATCGTCGCCGCCCCGGCCTTCAAGGAGATCGCCACCGCCGCGATGCCCTACCTGTCGGTGAAGCCGTCGCGGCCGCCCACCCCCGAGAAGCCGGGCAAGGCGCCAGTCGTCGCGCCCGAGCCCGCCCGGGTGGCCGCCAAAGCCTCTGCCTTGAACCCGGTGGTCGCCGCGATCGAAGAGCTCGATGCGCCCGCCGGCGCCGTCCGGGTGCCCAACCTCACCGGCCGGGCGGGACGGGATGCGGTCGCCCAGCTGTTGGCCGTCGCCCTCGAACCGCGGCTCGCCGGCAGCGGTCGGGTGTCGTCGCAGCAACCGGCGGCTGGAAGTCTCGTCGAAAGAGGAACCCGCGTGACACTGGAACTGGCAGGACCCTTGCCAACATCACCTCGATGAACGCCGCCACCGCGCGGCTGGGAAGACACACATGAAGCTCAACGAGCTCCTCGCAGGCGTTGGAACGGAGCCACCGGCAGCACCGAAGCACAAGGGCGAGATCACCGGGCTGTGCCAGGACTCCCGCCAGGTGAAGGCGGGCGACCTGTTCATCGCCTTGCCGGGCGGCAAG
>JAGSPQ010000518.1 GCA_018262385.1 Myxococcaceae bacterium
CCGGGCGGCTGCCCGGGTTCCTGATCGCCTACGCCGCGTTCCGGGCGCGCTTCTGCGTGCTGGCGGCCCACGGGTGTGGCGAGGCCGACGCGGCGCGGTGGCGCCAGGCGCACTGCGGCTACACCGAGGTGCTCCGCAGCGCGGTTCAACGTCAGCCGAGCTGACAACTCCGGCCCCTCAGGGCCCGCTCGGGCTGCGCTTCAAGCGCAAACGACCGTAACCGCACAACATCCTGGCGCGAGGGTGGATGATTCAGCATGTCCCTTCGCGTCGGCTCCAGTGGCGAATCGGTTCGTGCTCTTCAGCAGCGGCTGCTCCAGGCGGGTTTCGATCCGGGTGGGGTCGACGGCCAGTTCGGGGGCAGGACCAAGGCGGCGGTCGAGCGCTTCCAGCAGCAGAAGGGGCTGACGGTCGACGGGATCGCGGGCAACCAGACGATGCGCGCGTTCGCCGGAGAGAGCACCTTCGAGCCCGCGCCCACCGCCCCCGGAGCGGCGACCACCGCGCAGCAGGCGGGCATCGGGCACAAGTTCAAGCAGTTCCGCGAGATCGACGAAGCGAAGCTGCGGGCCGCGCTGCCTGCCCAGGCTCAGCACCTGGCGAAGGACTTCATCGACGCCGGCCGCGCCAACAACATCGACCCGCTCACCCTGGTCGCGATCTCGAAGCACGAGACCGCCAGCTGGACCTCGAGCGCCTTCCGCAACAAGAACAACGCGATGGGGATCTCGAGCTCCTCGGGGCCGCGGCGGTTCGACTCTGCCTCCCAGAGCATTGCGCAGATGGCGCGCGGGCTGGCGAAGCCCGACGGCTACTACCGCAACGCCACCACCATCCAGCAGCTGTGGGGCATCTACGCGCCGGGGCCGGCGACCGGGCAGGGCCGGCAGACCAACGATCCGAACAACCTCAACCGCAGCTGGGGCCCGGCGATCGTGCGCAACATCCAGAGCTACGAGCGGGCGGTTCTCTAACCCCTCGAGCGGGGCGACTTCTTCTGCTGGCCGTAAGTGCGGAACTTCTCGATCACCCGCGTCATCTCGGCCTGATCGAGGATGAACGGCTCTCCGACCTGGAGCGCGCGCCAGTACTGCGCCGCGAGGTTCTCCACCTCGGACGCGACCTTGTGGGCCTCCTTGAGGCTGCCGCCCAGCGCGAGCATTCCGTGGTTGGCGAGCAGGCAGGCCTTGCTGCCGCGCAGCGCCTCGCCCGCGGCGGCCGAGAGCTCGGCGGTGCCGAAGGTCTCGTAGCGCGCGCACTGGATCACCGAGGCTCCGGTCACCGCGATCATGTAGTGCACCGCGGGGATCGGGCGCCGCAGGCAGGCGAGGGTGGTGCAGAACATCGGGTGGGTGTGGAAGATCGCCTGGGCGTCTTCCCGGCTCTGGTAGAGGTCGCGGTGCATCTGCCACTCGCTCGAGGGCACGCGCTGGCCGATCGGCACCGAGCCGTCCCAGCGCATCTCGACCAGATCCTCCGGCGACAGATCCTCGTACGCCATCCCGGTGGGGGTGATCAGCAGCCCGTCTTCCACCCGCAGGCTGACGTTGCCCGAGGTGCCGTGGTTGAGCCCGTCGCGGTTCATCTTCTGCGCGGCCTCGAGCACGGCGCGGCGCTGGCTGTAGTACTTCACGCCCGGTGCTCCGGGAACAGCTCGGCGAGGCCGGCGCGCGACGCGGCGCAGACGCCCCGCTCGGTGATCAGCCCGGTGACGAGGCTGGCCGGGGTCACGTCGAAGCCGTAGTTGGTGACCGGGCTGGCCTTCGGCAGCAGCTCGACGCCGCCCACCACCCGCACCTCGGCTTCGTCCCGCTGCTCGATCGGCGTGCCCTTCACTCCGTCGGCGAGCTTCCAGTCGATGCTCGAGCTGGGCACCGCGGCGTAGAACGGAACGCCGTTCGCCTTCGCCGCGAGCGCCTTCAGGTAGGTGCCGATCTTGTTGCAGACGTCGCCCTGCGCGCTGGTGCGATCGGTGCCGACGATCACCAGATCGATCTCGCCGCGCTGCATCAGCAGCCCGGCCGCGTTGTCGACCAGCACCGTGTGCGGCACCGCCTGCTCGCGCAGCTCGAACGCGGTCAGCAGCCCCTGGTTGCGGGGACGGGTCTCGCTGACCCAGACGTGAATGGGGATCTTCAGCTGCTGGGCCAGGTAGACCGGCGCCAGCGCGGTGCCCCAGTCGACGGTCGCCAGCCACCCGGCGTTGCAGTGGGTCATCACCTGAACTGGCCGGCCCGGCGCGCGGCGGTGGTGCTCGGCGATCAGCTTCACTCCGTGCTCGGCGATCTGCTTGCCGATCGCGCACTCCAGATCGGCCAGCTCGCTCGCCAGTTCTTCCGCGCGGCGCGCCCGGGAGGCGACCGCCACGACGGCCAGCTTCGCCTGCGCCCACTCGACCGCCCACCGCAGGTTGATCGCCGTCGGCCGGGTCTCGATCAGCTGCGCGGCGGCGGAGGCCAGCGCCCGATCGGAGGCGTCTGCCCGCGCGGCCAGGGCCAGCCCGTAGACCGCCGCCACTCCGATCAGCGGAGCGCCGCGCACCTGCATCGACGAGATCGCCAGCGCGATCTGATCCAGCGAGGTGGCGCGGAGGACGCTGAAGGTGCGGGGGAGGGCGGCCTGATCGATGAACTCCACCGCGCTGCGATCGACCGACCACCCGATCGTGCGGTGCGGCTTTCCTTGAATGTTCATCTACGTGCACCGCCGGGTTGCCGCACTGCCCAATGGCGTGCTGCTGCGAACGGGGGCGGCGGGAGGGATTGATGCGCAAACACGCGCTGCTCGTATACCCGCGCTGGCGGCGCAAGCACATCCTCAAACTGCGGCTCCCTGAATCCGGCTCTCGAGCTGACGCGCTCCAGAGGGCTCAGCCGAAACGGGTGAGATCGGACCACATCGGGGCACTGGCAACCCCGGCCTGCGACGCGCATTGTCTTGCTCGCCTTCGGACCCGGATCGGGGAGCTCCTTGCGCAAACTATTGCTGGTGGTCATCGGCGGCCTGACGCTGTCGGGGTGCAACTGCGGCACTGCGCCGGGCGGCACCGGCGGCGGTGCGGGCGGCGGTGCGGGCGGCGGCTCCGTGGGTGGAGGCAGCGGCGGCGGCACGGGTGGCACAGGTGGAGCAGGGGGCGGCTCGACCGCGTGCATCTCGGGCCTGGCGTCGATCGCGATCACTCCGGCGACTCAGACGGTGACCCTCACTGGGACGCCCGCGCCGATCACCTTCACCGCCACCGGGACCCTGACGGCCGGAACGCAGAACGTCACTGCTCAGCTGACCTGGACCGCCACCCGTGACGACGACACTCCTCCCGGCAAGTTCACCGCGGCGGGCGTCTACCAGCCGCAGGCCGGCGCGGGCGGCACGGTGACGATCCGCGCCACCGACGGCTGCAAGACCGCAGAGACCACCGTCATCTTCAAGCTCGACACCACCTTCAAGGATCCGGGGACAACCGTCACCAACCGGTTCAACGGCACCGTGGTGACCGCGGTATCGGCGAAGACGCCGACCATCGTCTACCCCAGCGATCTGACCCGCTTTCCCCGCAACATCTTCAAGATCCTCTTCCAGTGGAAGAAGGGCGGGAACGACTACTTCCGGCTGACCTTCGACGGACCGTTCTCGAAGACGGTTGTCTATTCTGACGGCGCCAACCTGCAGTGCCAGGCGACGGTGGCGACCAACGGGTGCATGGAAGCCGATCTGCCGATCTGGTCGGCGATCGCAGGCTCGAACGCGGGCGCGAGCACCACCCTCACCGTCGAGGGGGTGACGGCGAGCGACGCGAATGTGTACCGCTCGCCCAGCATCCAGATCGGGTTCTCCAGGCGCGACGTGAAGGGCGCGATCTTCTACTGGTCGACCACCGCGGCCGGCATTCGTCGCGCCTCGGTGTCCGACCTCGATCCCGAGCCGTACCTGGTGGCCAAGCCGGTCGCGACGGTGCTGCCGGCAGGGGCGGGGACGGTGAAGTGCGTCGCGTGCCACACCGTCTCGCGCAGCGGAAAGAAGCTGATCGGCTTCACCGAGGCCGCGACCAAGGGCGAGTTCGTCTACGACGTGACGCTGCTGCCTCCGCCCACTCCGGTCATCACCACCCAGATCAGCACCGCGAAGGGCTTCGGCACCTTCCGGATGGATGATCTGCGGGTGGTCGCAACGGTAGGTAACCTGCTCAAGGAGTTCGATGCCAACACCGGA
>JAGSPQ010000519.1 GCA_018262385.1 Myxococcaceae bacterium
GATCGTCCACCCCGATGGATGCGCGCGGATGCTCCAGTGCGCGGAGATCTCAGCCGTCGAGAAAACTCGGCTCGGTTCCCCTCTGGCCCCCGCGGCTCGTCGACCGCGGAGCACCGGGTCACGAGGTGCTGCGGCCCGCGGCTGCGGCGGGTAGACCCGGCAGGGGTGCGGCCGCGCGGACCCTGGAGCACGGGAGCACGGGTTGCCTGGAGCACGGGAGCACGGCGTGCTCCGGGGTCGCGGGGCGGCGGGGGCGGGCGGGCGGCCGCGACGACCCCGGAGGACAGGGTGCGCCCCGACTTGGGCGACTACGGCCGGCGGGCCCGGGCGACCAGCTCCCACAGCGACGCCCCCTCGAGCACCGCCTCGAGCGGCGCGCGATCGGCCGCGCACTGCAGCATCGCCGCCGCGAGCTCCTCGAGTGCGATCGGCTCGAACGACTTCAGCCCCAGCAGCCGGGTCAGCCCCCTGGCTCCGGGAATCGCTTTCCGCTCGCCGCCCTCGAGCGCCGAGGGCCGGAAGATCGTCCACGGGATCCCGCTCTCGCGAACCAGCGCCTCCGCTTTCGCCTTGGCCTTGAGATAGGCGCCGATTGGCCGCCCCGCTCCGACCGAGCTGAGCAGCACCAGGTGATCGACCCCCGCCGGCCTGGCCGCCGCGATCAGCTGCGCGGTGGTGCCGATGTCGCTGGTCTCGTAGGTGTCTCCCCGGGCGAACCGGTTCCGCATCGTTCCGATCAACTGCACCACCGTGGTGCAGCCGGCCATCGCCTCGATCACCTTCGGGGTGTCGGCCAGCTCGACCACCGCCGCCCCCGGTTGCACCCCCGCCGCCGCACTCGCCGGCCGCACGTGCGGCACCACCGCGATCCCCAGCTGCCCGGCCAGCGGGACCAGCACCTTCCCCGTCGCACCGGTGCTGCCGGCGACGAAGAGTCTGCGAGTAGACGCGCTCATCTCCCCTCCACGTTTTCAGTTCACTGCTTCACGCCAGTCGTATAGTCGCTGGCCGCTTGCACCTCACTTGAAAGGGAAGGGGAGACCCCACATGCGTCGCCGAAATCTCAACAGGTTGGTGGTTGTCGCTTTGATGACGACGGCACTGGGCGCCCTCGCCGCGGAAGACTCGCCGCCGCCGCCTCCCCCGCCGCCTCCCCCGCTCGAGGAGTCGGGGCCGACGACGGTCGAGAGCCCCTCCAGCGGTGAGTGGTCGGTCAAGGGCCAGGACGGGTTGCTCGACAAGAGCACCGGCCACGTCCGCCAGCCGATGCTCAGCTTCTTCCTCGGGTTCCCGTTCGGCACCGGCTACGGCTACAGCGGCTACTACGGGGTCTTCAACTTCGGCCTCGGCGCGCGCTTCTACATCCCGATCGTCCAGGAAGGCTTCCTGCCGATGCTCAACGACTCGTTCGGAATCGAGTTCGGGGCCGACACGATCTTCGTCTTCGGCGGCTTCGGCTACGGCCTCGGCTTCGCGCTCGGAATTCCGGTCGAGGCCCGCTGGAGCTTCCACATCTTCCCCAAGCTGGAGGCCTACGCGAAGCTCGGCATCGGGCTCGGCCTGTTCTTCTGGAGCGGCGTCACCCCCTACCCAATCTTCGTCGCCAACGTCGGCGTCCTCTTCCGACTCAACAAGACCTTCTATCTGCGTGCCGAGCTGGGCTCGCCGGCGGTAAAGGTCGGCATCGGAATCGCGTTCTAAGAGCATGAAGACCGACATCCTCGTCATCGGAGCTGGGCCCGCGGGCTCGATCGCCTGCGCGTTGCTCGCTCGCCTCGGGCGGCAGGTGCTGTGCCTCGAGGCGGGCGTGTTTCCCCGCTTCCAGATCGGGGAGTCGCTGCTGCCCCGCTGCAACGACATCCTCGACGAGGCGGGGCTGCTGTCGGTGGTGCAGGCGCGCAACTTCATGCCCAAGCCGGCGGCGCTGTTCCTCCAGGGCGAGATGCGCGAGCGGTTCTCCTTCGCCGACATGTTCCCCGGCCAGCGTCCGGCCGCGATGCAGGTGCCCCGCGACGACTTCGATCAGACCCTGGCCACCGAGGCGCGGCGAATGGGCGCCGACATCCGCTTTCAGCAGCGGGTCGACACCATCGCGTTCAACGGCACCCAGAGCGTCGTCCAGGTCACCGACGTCGAGACCGGCGCCAGGTCCACGGTGGAAGCGAAGTTCGTGATCGACTGCTCCGGCTACGGGCGGGTGCTCCCGAAGCTGCTCGAGCTCGAGAAGGCTCCTTCGCTCGGGCCGCGGGTGGCGATCTTCAACCACTTCGAAGGCGACCTTCGCCCCACCGGCCCCGAGGAAGGCGACATCTGGGCGTGCATCCATCCCCGTGGCCCATGGACCTGGATCATCCCCTTCAAGAACGGCCGCACCTCGGTCGGGGTGGTCGCCGAGCGCGCGATGGCCGAAGCCGCCGGCGCCAATGACCGCGAGCGGCTGCTCACGCTGCTCTCTCAGGATCCGAACACCCAGGGACGGCTGGGCCAGGCGCGGCCGGTGCTCAAGACCGCCCGCCTCGAAGGCTGGTCGGCCGCGGTCTCGAAGATCCACGGCCCCGGCTGGGCGCTCACCGGCAACGCGAGCGAGTTCCTCGACCCGATCTTCTCCTCCGGCGTCACCCTCGCGCTCGAGTCGTCTTCCCGCGCCGCCAAGCTCGCCCACCGGCAGCTGTCCGGCGAGGCGGTCGACTGGGACAAGGAGTACGCCGCGGTGATGGATCGCGCGATCGGCGTGTTCCGGGTCTTCGTCCACTCCTGGTACAGCGGCGAGCTGCAGAAGGTGCTGCTCCACCAGAACAAGCCCGAGTCGATCAAGCGGGCGATCACCGCGGTGCTCGGGGGCTACGTCCTCGACGAGCGCAACCCGTTCGTGCGCGACGCCAATCGGACCCTCACCGCCGCGGTCAAGCTGGCCTGAGCGGCAGGCCCGACCCGCTCAGCCCTTGCAGACGTTGGCTTCGCTGCACTTGTTGTAGACGGTGTTGAGGATGTCGAGCGCGTTGCCACAGGAGGTCGAGTCGATCGCCTTCAGGCCGAGGTCGAGATCGGAGGGGATCACCTTCCCGTCGCACTTGCCCACCGACCAGCGGTTGTTCCAGTCGTTGCGCTGACCCACCTCGCACGCGTCACGGCTCGCGTAGCTCTTGCCCGAGCCGATCTCGCCGCACTTCGCCACCCAGTCGCACGAGCGGGCGGTGGCCAGGTCGCGAGCGGCCGGCTGGCTCAACGGCCCTCCGCAGCCGGCCAGCGCCAGCAGCACGCACAGGAGCGCGCGCCTCATCGCTAGTTCTTCAGCTGGGGAAGGAGGAAAGCCGCCAGGGTGCTGACGCTCTTGAAGTGCTCCTTCGCGGTGCCGTCGCTCTCGAACCGGACCCCGAACTTGAACTCGATCGCCGACAGCAGCTCGAGCGCCGACAGCGAGTCGAGCCCCAGCCCTTCGGTGGGCGAGAAGAGCGGGGCCTCGTCTTGAATCGCCTCGGGCTTCACTTCTTCCAGGCGGAGGGTTTCCACGATCAGGTGCTTCAATGCGGTCTTGAGGTCGGTGTCGGTCATCACGCTTCGGGTCGATATCATGACCCGCGCAAATAGCGCGATTCCGGGAAATTCCCTTCGTCCTCGATGGCCCTGCGCAACGCAGTGCGTGATCGCTCTGCTGCTGTCCCGGGCCCCTCGAAGCGTTATATCGACCCGGCAAATGAGTCCTCCGATCCGCAAGCCGATGACCCTGACTCAGAAGATCCTCGCCCACCACGCCCGGGGGCTCACCCGCCCGTGGGTCGAGGCCGGCGACATCCTCCAGATCGCCGTCGACTGGACGATCGCCAGCGAGCTGGCCTGGAACGGAATGGATCGCACCTACTCGCTGCTCGGCCGCCCGGCGGTGCACGACCAGAACCGCTTCTTCCTCGCCGTCGACCACACCGTCGATCCGGTCACCCTCGCCTCGGATCCCCGCGCCCAGAAGCTGACCCAGCTGTCGCGCGACTTCGCCAAAGAGCAGAAGATCCGCCACTTCTACGACGCCAACGTCACCATCCTCCACACCAAGTTCTACCGGGACCTGGTCCAGCCGGGGCAGGTGGTGCTGGGCGCCGACTCCCACACCAGCTCGCACGGCGGCCTGGGCGCGGTGAGCATCGGCCTGGGCGGAGCGGACATCACCGCCGCGATGGTGCTCGGCCAGTCGTGGATCGAAGTGCCCGAG
>JAGSPQ010000520.1 GCA_018262385.1 Myxococcaceae bacterium
GCGCAACGGCGACCTGGTGAAGATCGGCCGCACGATCTTCAAGTTCATCGCCGGCGGAAACATCGAGGCCGCCTACCACGACGAGATCTACCGGCTGACCACCGTCGACGGGCTGACCCAGGTCTTCAACCGCCGCTACTTCGAAGAGACGCTCGAGCGCGAGCTGTCGCGGTGCAACCGGTACGGGCGCGCGCTGTCGCTGGTGATGCTCGACATCGACTTCTTCAAGACGATCAACGACACCCACGGGCACCTGGCCGGCGATCACGTGCTCAAGCACGTCGCCTCGAGCTTGAAGACCCGGGTGCGCCGGGAGGACATCGTCGCCCGCTACGGCGGCGAGGAGTTCGGCGTGCTGCTGCCCGAGGTGGATCTGAAGGGGGCGATCGCGCTGGCCGAGAAGGCGCGCAAGCTGATCGAGAAGACGAAGTTCGAGTTCGACAAGCAGGCGATCGCGGTGACCGTCTCGGCCGGGGTGGCGGCGCTGAGCGCGGACCTCGCCGACGGAACGGACCTGATTCGCCTCGCCGACACCCGGCTGTACGAAGCGAAGGAGTCGGGCCGCAACAAGGTCTGCCACTGACCTCGGCGCGCTAGAAGACGCTGGTCCGATCGCGCAGCATCGCGGTCAGCATCCCTTCGATCGTCTCGCGGGTCCGGTCGTTGGTGTGCGCGACCCAGGCCAGGTTCTCCTCGGCGTTCTCGGGGGCCTGCGACAGATCGATCGGCGCACCGAAGCGGATGTGCCAGCGCGCGGGAAGCGGCGGCACCGTGATCGGCAGGTAGGGCAGACCGAACAGGCCGCCGGGCAGCCGGGCCAGCAGCGGCATCGACTCCTCGGCGCCCACGATCGCGACCGGAACGATCGGCACCTTGAGCCGCACCGCCAGCTTCACGTAGCCGCCGCGCCCGAAGCGCTTGAGCTGGTAGCGCTGGCCGAAGCGCTTCGAGATCCCCTGGATCCCTTCCGGGAAGACCGCCACCGGGCGCTTCTCTTCGAGCAGCCGGGTCGCGTTCTCCGGGTTGGCCCGCACCGCGCCGAGGCGATTGGCCAGCACCCCGACGAACGGGGCGTGGAACACCTGGTCCTCCATCAACCAGCGCGCGTCGGGAAGATCGGCCCGCTCGCGGCGCAGGGCGAGGTGGAGCATCGCTCCGTCGAGGGGCAGGGCGCCCGAGTGGTTGGCGACGAGGATCACCGCTCCGGACGGAACGTGATCGGCGCCGTCGACGGTGACGCGGAAGTAGCGGTCGTAGAGGAAGTCGGAGAGCGGCTCGAGCGAACGGGCGAGCGCCAGATCCTTGCCCCACATGTCGAGCTCGGTCGCGCCGCTCAGGCCCAGCGCGGTGCGGGCGGCGCTGAAGAGCCCCTTCGCCGCGCCGGCCAGCGGGCGGACGATCCCTCCGGCAAAGACCTCGCGCGCGACCCCGAGGGCCACCACCGGGCTGCTCGAGCGCGGCGCCGCCGAGATCTCCCGATCGCTCATCGGCACCCCGGGCCCGGACTGCTCGAGGATCTCCACCACCAGCGGCCGCCGGCGGGTCGCCGACTGCACCTCGACCACTTCGGGCGACAGCGAGTGCTGCACCGCCGCGCCCTCTTCGAGGTGGGCGACCACTTCGGGCGATCCGCGGTGGGCGACCGCCGACCCGTCGAGCACCGCCGCCACCTCGGGCGAGTCGGGGTGCGCGATGGCGGATCCGTCGAGCACCGCGGCCACCTGCGGCGAGTGGTGGTGCGCGACCGCCGGCCCGCCGAGCACCGCCGCCACTTCGGGCGAGTCGGGGTGGGGGACGACCTGGGTGCCCAGCACCGCTTTGAGCTCGGGGGCGTCGCGGTGGGCGATGAACTGCTTGAGCTGATCGGGCGGCTCGCGCAGCTGGGCGACCATGTCCGGCGAGCCGTGGTGGGCGGTCGCGATCCCATCGATCAGCAGGATCATCTGGGGCGAGCCGGGGTGCGAGGTCGGCTCCCACGCGCTCAGCCGCAAGGGAGGAACCTCGAGCACCGGCGCGCTCGGCCGAGGCGGCTGAACCGGCGGAACGTCCTTCGACTTGATCACCGGCGCGGGCGGCTGCACCGGCACCACTTCCTTCGACTTGATCACCGGCGCGGGCGGCGGCACTTCCGCTGCCGCGCCCTTGCTCATCAGCTCGCGCACGCTCTGGCGCGCCGGCTTGTTCTTGTTCGCTGCCTTCGGCCAGTCGCGCTTCCCCGGCACCGGGGCCGGCTGGGCGGCTGCCTCGGCGCGGGCCGGCCGCCGCGGCCTGGCCGGAGCGATCGGCGCCGGCTCCGGAGTCGGGGGCGCCGGCTTCGGAGGGCTCTGGAGGGCAGTCTCGTCCCTGGCGGGCGCGCCGCGAAGGAACGGATCATTTCCCATCACTCCTTTGGCCATTACGAGGCCCTCCTTACTGCGGCGATCGCGTCCCTGGCCTGCCACTTCGGCAGGAACTGAAGGTCACGCGCCGCCCGGCTCCCGTCTGCAACCCAGCTGTAGTGCAAATAATCCATCAACGGCGGCAGCGCGGTGGGCGCCCCCAGCGCCTGCAGCGCCCGCATCGCATTGACCAGGATCGTCTTGGGCAACGGCACCGCGAAGCCACCCGACAGCTTGACCACCGCCGACAGCGGCAGCACCCCATCGGCCGCGACGTTGAAAGCGCCGGTCGCGTCGCTGAACAGCGCGGCGTGCAGCGCGTCGGCAGCGTCCTCTTCGTGCAGCACCTGCCAGAGCGGATCGAAGCCCAGCAGCGTCGGGACCATTCGCGTCCGCAGCCAGCGGGTGATCGGGTTGTCGGACGTCGGCCCGACGATCGGCGCAAACCGCAGCACCAGCACCTGCATCAGCGGGTGCGCCGCGCTGAACGCCTCGAGCTGGTGCTCGACCTCGACCTTGTCGTTGACGAACCGGCTGCCCTGGCAGCCCGCCAGCACGGTGGCTTCGGTGAGCAGCGCCGGCCCGCTGGGGCGCGCCCCGTAGAGCGCGGTGAGCGAGGGGAAGATCAGCCGCTTGAGCCCGAGCGCGCCGGCGGCGGCGAGGACATGCATCGAGCCGATCACCTCGAGCTCGTGGGCGAACGCCTCGCTGCGCACCCGCGAGCTGATGAAGGCCAGGTGGTAGAGCGCCTGCGCCCCCGTCTCGCGCAGCGCCGCCGACAGCTCGTTCTCCTGGCCCGGGCGGGTGAGGTCGACCTTGCGGAACTCGACCTTGTGCATCGGAATCGGCGCCGCCACGTCGAGCGCGATCACCTTCTCGACCCGCGGATCCTCGGCCAGCCGGGGCAACAGCAGGCGCCCGAGGTCCCCGGTCGCACCGGTGACCCCCACCACCAGGCCCGTCCTGGGCCCGGTCGAAGGGCCCTTGCGTTTTGATTCTCGGCTCCCCACCATCGCGCCCGCGCATGTACCCCAATCGTCGGGGCCTTGAAAGGCGTTGGGCGCTGGCGCTGCTGCTGCTGGCGCCGACGGCGTGGGCCCATGACGCCGACGTGGTCTACGTGATGCTCGCCGACGCGCCCGGCGGGCAGCTGGAAGAGCACCTGACGCTCACCGCCAGCACCTTGAGCCTGCTGGCGCCGATCGACGCCGATCGCGATGGGTCGCTGTCGCAGGCCGATCTCGACGCCCGGGCCGGCGCGATCTCCGCCGGGGTATGGGAGCAGCTGCCGCTGGCAGGCGGGGTGGGTGGGGCCGGCCGCCCCTGCGTCCGCAGCGCGGAGCGGGCGCTGCTGCGCGAGGGTTACGTCGAGCTCTCGGCCCGGTTCGACTGCCCCGAGGGCCCGCTGAGCCAGGACTTCCGGATCCTGCGGGTGCTGACGACCAACTACCGGGTGGTGCTCGGCCGCCAGGGCGACGGGGAGACCGGCCGCGCCTTCGCCCAGGGAAACGTGCAGCGGCTGGTGGTGCGCGCCGAGCCGGTGGCCCCCGCGCCCGCCCAGCCGGGCTTCGCGGCCGGCGCGCTCTCGCCGCTGATCTGGTTCGACGTCACCCTGGTGTGGCTGCTGGCGCTGCTGCTGGCCGGCTCGCTCACCCAGGTGGGCCAGCAGTGGCTGGTGCTCACCGCCGGCCAGGCGGCCACCGCGCTCGCGGTCGGCGAGCTCGGGCTGCGGCTGCCGGAATGGATCGGGGCCGCGCTGGTGGCCGGGGTCGGGGGGGCGTTCGCGATCCAGGTGCTCGCCCGCGGGCGCGCGCGGTGGCCGCT
>JAGSPQ010000521.1 GCA_018262385.1 Myxococcaceae bacterium
TGCCGCTTCACCGCCGGGTGCCGGCGGCCTGGTGGTGGGGGGGGGCGGCGTTCTGCGCGGTGCTCGGGGTGAGCCTGTACTGGGGAATGGTGTCCTACCTCCAGGCGCGGGTGCAGCGGCCGTGGACGATGGTCCCGGTGATCGCCGCGGGGCGGGATCTTCCCGAAGGCACCCGCCTCACCCGGGAGCTGCTGGCGATCCGCGCCGTCCCCAGCCAGAGCGTGACCGTCTCGGCGGTGAAGCCCGAGTCGCTCGAGTACGCGGTGGGCCGGACGCTCGAGTTTCCGCTGCAGGCCGGCGACCCGCTGCTGTGGTCCCAGTTCGACGGAGCGCAGAAGTACAAGCGCTTCCACGTGCTCAAGCGCGGCCGCGCCTACACCATCCCGGTGACCGAGCTGAAGAGCCTCGGTGGCCAGCTGCTGCCGAACGAGGAAGTGGACCTGGTCCTGGCGATCAACCTGACCCCGAACAATCCGAAGGTGAAGCCGAACTTCCGGACGCTGACGCTGCTGCAGAAGGTCCGGGTGCTCGCGGTGGGGGCGGTCACCACCCTCAACATCGGCCGGGTGCAGCGCCGGTTCACCGACCTCACCTTGATGCTGGTGCCGGAGGAGGTCGAGGTGCTGAGCCTGGCCCGGCGGACCGGCGAGATCACCGCCACCTTGCGCCAGAGCGAAGACACGGATGTGATCGAGCGGGGCGAGACCACGGCGGACACCCTGCTCAGCGGGGTGCGCCTCAAGGCGCTCGAGCGGCGGCGCGGAGCGGTGATCGCCACCATCCGCGAGCGCCAGAATCGGTAACACCGCCGTCTCCTCCCCGTAACAAGACTGGCTCTGGGGGGCATGCCCCTTGCTCGAGTTAGGGTTGTCCGACAAAGGAGCACCGGCGATGACCCCGATCTCGCCCGACGACGTAGTGCCTGCACTGCGTCACCATCTGGTGTTTAGCGATTCCCCCCAGGGGCTGGGCGATGGGTTGCTCCGCGTGACCAACGTCAACAACGGAGAAGAGCTTCGGCTGCGGGGGTTCGAGTACTCGCTGGCGCGCATGCTCGATGGCCACCGAACTGCCGGGGAGGTGGTGGTCGCCGCCGAGCGGCTCGGCCTGCCGTTGACCCTCGAGGGACTCGAGGGCTTCGTGACCAAGCTGGCGAGCTTCGACCTGGTCGGCGCCGACCCCCACCCGCCGCTGCGGCCCGAGGAGGATCTGTCGCCCTTCAACCCGCGCGCCCGCTGGGACGAGCCGACGCGCGCGAAGTACCGGCAGGCGCTGCGCGAGGGGAGAACTGGCCACCTCGACGAGGCGGCCCGCGCGCTCGACGATCTGCTCGCGCGGTCGCCCCAGACCGTCGAGGCGCGGCGGTTGCGCCGGCGGGTCGAAGAACGTCAGCAGAGCGCCGGCGCGGCGGTCAGCTTCCCGGCGGTCTTCCACGAGACCGAGCGCCAATGGCTGGACAGCGCCGAAGAAGTCGAGCGGCCCACCGGGTGGATTCACGGCCGAAGGGTGGCGATCTTCGCGCTGCTGATCGCGATCGGCGCCGCGCTGACCCTCGGCTCGACGATCATCCCCATCCCCCGCCGGGTGCGTGCCCCCGCGATCCTGCTGCCGATCGCGTCGACCCGGGTGATGGCCACCCGCAGCGGCACCATCGTCAACGTCCCGGTGATCGTCGGGCAGCGGGTGAACGAGGGCGACGTCCTCTTCGGGTACGACGTCTCGGCGACCCTCGCCGCCCTCGACCTGGCGGTGGTCCGGGTCCAGCGGGAGCGGCTGGCCCTCGCGAACGCGATCGAGCAGGCGCCTGCCGGGGATGAGCTCCGGGCGCGCCATGATCAGGCCCAGGCCGAGGTGAGCCGGGCGGAGCAGCAGCTGACCCGGGCCCGGGTCGCGGCAGGCGATCCGTTCAG
Source organism: Myxococcaceae bacterium (assembly GCA_018262385.1). Lineage (GTDB taxonomy): Bacteria > Myxococcota > Myxococcia > Myxococcales > Myxococcaceae > JAGSPQ01. The sequence continues at coordinate 1,911 of JAGSPQ010000521.1, forward strand.
CGAGAGCGTGCAGGCGGAAGAGGAGGCCTTCGGCGAGGCGCTCGAGGAACTGCAGCAGGCGCAGCTGGCGCTCGAGACTGGCCAGCCCGACCCGCAGCTGGCCACCCTGCGCCGGCTCGAGGCCGAGGTCACCCAGCTCGAGCGCGAGCTGGCAGACAGTGTGGTGCGAGCGCCCCAGGCCGGCCGGGTGATCACCCTCGCGGTGCACCCGGGAGACTCGGTCTCGAAGGGGAGCGAGGCGGTGCGCCTCGACGACAGCCGCCAGATCCGGGTGATCGCGACCATCGACGGTGCCGCCGAGTCGGGAATCGAAGCCGGGCAGCCGGTGCAGCTGACCGGTCAGGGCCAGACGACGCAGACGACGGTCAAGCGGGTCGAAGGACCGTACGTGGAGATGGTGATCGACAACCCGGCCTCGGAGCTTCAGCCCGGCATCGGCCGGATCGAAATCCGCGCGCGCCCGCAACCGCTCGTGCGCCTTCGCTGAGTTGAATTGCAGATCTGAGAGATCTTTTCAGTTTCGAAAGAACCGAAACGGCGCAACTCGCGGACAACACTCGAGGCCGTCAGCTGGCGCTGGTCCTGCATCTCGGCGGGGCCAGAGGAACCAATGAACGGAGTGATTGGCAGTCGCGAAGCGTTGCAGCACCTCCCGCTGATCTGGCGTGAGTTTGGATCTGGCTGCGCCTTGCGGTGCCTGGCGGTGGTGTTCACCTTCAGGAAGGCCACCTTCCTCGAGCTGATCGATCGCCCCGAGAAGACCGCCGAGAAAGTCTGACCGTTACCGGGCGGGATCGGCGGCCAGGCCGAACTGCCGTGCGCGGATCGCCTCGAGCGCCGGCGGAGGCTGATCGAGCAGCTGCCGGGCAAACCAGCGGCCGGCGATCGCGCCCGCCTGCTGGAGCGCAAAGGGCTCCGCGAAGAGCGGGCCCGCCCCGCCGACGATCTCGAGGTCGGCCTCCCCGAAGGTCTCGGCGATCTGCCTCGGGTCGAGGTGGAGCACGGTGGCGTCTCTCTCTCCCACCAGCCAGAGGGTGGGCGCCTTCGACCTGCCGACGTACTTCCGGGCGACGTGGGGGCTGGCGCCGATCGAGACCACCGCCCGCACCGCGTGGGGCCGGCGCGCCGCCGCGTCGAGCGCCACCCCGGGGCCGATCGGCCCGTCGAGGCAGCCGATCCGCATCCGCAAGGTGTCCGGGTGGTGCGCGATCCAGTGGGTCGCTGCCAGCAGCCGGCGCCCGAGCAGCTCGAGGTCGAAGCGGAACTCGCCGGCGGCGACGGCGCCCTGCTCCTCGTCGGAGGTGAGCAGGTCGATCAGCAGGGTCGCCAGGCCCTGCTGGCGCAGCTGGGCGGCGAGGCAGCGGCGCTGGGCGCTGAAGCGACCGCGGGCGCTCGGAGTGGCGAGGATCACCAGCCCCGGCGCTTCCCGCGGGGCCCAGAGGGTGCCGGCCAGCACGATGCCTTCGGTGTGGACCTCGATCTCGCGGGTATTCGCCACGGCGGCTCTCCTTTCGAGGGGTGCTCGGTCAACGAACCGCGCCGGGCCCGAGTGAGCCCAGCTGCTGCGCCATCCACCGGGTGATGTCGAAGTTGGTCACGATCCCCACCACCCGGCCGTCCGCGTCCAGCACGGGCAGCCGGTGCAGGTGGTTGGCGACCATCAGTGCCGCGGCCCGGGCGATCGTGGCCTCGGGAGTGATCGAGTAGGTGATCGGCGACATGATGTCGGCGACGATCTGCGAGGCGCGCAGCCGTTCGGTGAACAGCTCTTCGTCCCGGGCGACGCGCGAACCCCCGATGCGCTGCCAGGGCTGCGTCTCCTGCCTCATCTTCGCCCACTCGTAGTCGTCGGCGACCAGGTCGGACTTGGACACCGTGCCGATCGCGCGCCCCTGCGGGTCGACGACCAGCGCCCCTCCGATGTCCTCGTCCACCAGCAGCAGAATCAGCTGCTCGATCGGCAGCTGTGGCGTCACCGAGATCACTTTTCGGCTCATGATCTTCGACACCGGATACTCGTCGTTGGTCATGAAGGTTTCGGGCGCCACAGGAGCTCCTGCAACTGCTGCTTTGCGAAGTCAGGATTGGTTCGGCTGCTTCTCGGTCTGCTTCTCGGTCTGCTTCTCTCCGCTCGCCTTGATGGTGATCTTCTTCGGCTGCGAGGCTTCGACCTTCGGCAGGGTGAGCGTCAGCACTCCGTTGCGCAGCTCGGCGTTCGAGCGGGCGGGGTCGACGTCGTGGGGCAGGGTGAAGCTGCGGGTGAAGGGCCCCCAGGTCCGCTCGCGCCTGAA
>JAGSPQ010000522.1 GCA_018262385.1 Myxococcaceae bacterium
CATGCTCGACCCGGTACTGGAGCACCTCGAACTGCAGCGCCCCGACCACGCCGACGATCGGATCCTTCATCCCCATGTGCATCTGGTGGAAGACCTGCACCGTCCCCTCTTCCGACAGCTGCTCGATCCCCTTCTCCATCTGCTTGCGCTTGAGCGGATCCTTCGAGCGGACGATCGCGAAGTGCTCGGGCGAGAACCGCGGCACGCCCTCGAACTCGAAGCTGCCACCCTCGACCAGGCTGTCGCCGATCCGGTACTGGCCGGGGTCGAACAGGCCGATCACGTCGCCCGGCCATGCGTCCTCGATCGCGGTGCGCTCGGCCGCCATGAACTGGCTCGGCTTGGCGAGCCGCACGTTCTTGTGCAGCCGCGAGTGGAACGCCGACATCCCCTTGTCGTACTTGCCGGAGACCACGCGCAGGAACGCGATCCGATCGCGATGCGACGGATCCATGTTCGCCTGGATCTTGAAGACGAAGCCCGAGAACTTCGGATTGGTCGGCTCGATGAAGCCCTTGTCGCTCATTCGCCCGGCGGGAGGCGGGGTCAGATCGAGGAACGCATCGAGGAACGGGCGCACTCCGAAGTTGGTCATCGCCGACCCGAAGAACATCGGAGACAGCTGGGCCGCGTGCACCTTCTCCACCGAGAACTCGTCGCCCCCGATGTCGAGCAGCTCGATGTCCTCGTGCAGCTTCTCGAGCTCGGCCTCGCTCAAGATGGTCGAGATCTCTGGGCTGGCGAGCGGAATCTCGCGCTCGGTCACCTCGGACTCGCCGTGGTTCCCTTCCGACGAGAAGACGATCACCGTCTTCTTGCGCCGGTCGTAGACGCCGCGGAACTCAGGCCCCGAGCCGATCGGCCAGTTCATCGGGTAGGCGCGCAGCCCGAGCACCTTCTCCAGCTCGTCCATCAGCTCCAGCGGCAGCCGGCCGTAGCGATCGAGCTTGTTGCAGAAGGTGAAGATCGGGATCCCCCGCATCTTGCAGACCTTGAAGAGCTTGATCGTCTGCGGCTCGACGCCCTTCGCCGCGTCGATCAACATCACCGCCGCGTCCGCCGCCGCCAGGGTCCGGTAGGTGTCTTCGCTGAAGTCCTGGTGGCCGGGGGTGTCGAGCAGGTTCACCGCGTGGCCCCGATACGGGAACTGGAGCACCGAGCTGGTGACGGAAATTCCACGCTCCTTCTCCAGCTCCATCCAGTCGCTGGTGGCGTGCCGCTTCGCGCGCCGCGCCTTCACGCTGCCGGCGAGGTGAATCGCGCCGCCGTACAGCAGCAGCTTCTCGGTGAGCGTGGTCTTGCCCGCGTCGGGGTGACTGATGATGGCGAAGGTGCGCCGGCGGGCGACCTCCTTCTCGAGCTCGGAAGACATGACCGGGTGCGGATAACACGCAGGGTCAGATGTGTCTCGTCAACCACGCTCCGGCCGGGTCCCGAGCGGTGGCGCGCACTTGGGCGCTGGCACGCCGGTCGCTTTGGAGGTCCGCGGGAAGTGAAGTCCCCACCCTCCAACCCCAAAGGTCCGAAATGAAAAAGCGTCTCGTCTCCTGCTGCATCGCCGCCCTCGCCTTCGCCGCTTGCGAGGACGACTTCCAACCCGTTCCCCGGCCGGTGGCACCGGTGAAGCGCGGGTCGACCCCGGTGGTGACGCCGGTCGTCGTCGCCGCGGCGGCCTTCGATGCCGGGCGGACGACGGTGATCGACGAGCCCGAGGACATCCTGGCGCTGAAGCACGACCAGCCGGGCGTCGATCACCTCGGCCGCGCGAAGCAGATGGTGGAAGAAGGCGACCGGGCCGGAGCGCTGACCGAAGCGAAGCGGGCGATCTTCACCACTGGGTCCGACGAGGAGACGCTGGTGTTCATCGCCGGGCTGTCCCAGAAGATGGGCAAGCATGAGCTGGCCGCCGAGGCCTACGGGCGGATCGGGCAGATCCACCCCGACGACGCGGTGCCGCTGGTGCAGCAGGCGCGGGCGCTGGTGAAGGGCAAGGCGTTCGACCGGGCGGCGCGGGTGGCGAAGGACGCGATCAAGCGCGACTGCGGAAACCCCGAGGCGTTCCAGGCGGCGGGCCTGGGCTACCTGGGCAACGGCGAGCTGCAGAGCGCGATCTTCATGTTCACCAAGGTGATCGAGCTGAAGCCGGATCACGGCTGGGCGCTCAACAACCTCGGCCTCGCCTACCTGCGCGCGAACGAGAACGAGAAGGCGGTCGAGGTGCTGGCGCGGTCGGCCGAGCTGCTGCCGAACACCGCCTTCGTCCACAACAACCTCGGCGTCGCGCTCGAGCGGGTGGGCCGCAAGGACGAGGCGAAGCAGGCGTACCTCACCTCGACCACCCTCTCGCCGAAGTACCTCAAGGCGCGGATCAACGCCGATCGGGTGGCCCGGGTCGGCACCGTCGAAGAGCTCGATTTCGACGAGCAGGCCCCAGACACGACGCCCGAATATTGATAAGCCCCGGGCCGGGTGGAGACACCCGCATCGGCTCGGGCCCAGAGGCAGAGCGTCGCGTATGGCCTGTGAAGCCCGCCACGTTCCCCTTCGCGCTCGACCCGGTGCATGACTTCCACCCGGCCCACCCACCCGAACCCGTTCATCCCGAGAGCAGTCGAGGCACGGAACGGATTGAATTCGAGAGCACCCGAGGGACCCAACCCGTTCATCCCGAGAGCAGCCGAGGGACGGGCGGGTCGAGCGGAGCGGGACAGCGGTCTTCGCAGCGCCGGGAATCGGTCCCGGCGCTTGTCGTTTTCCACCTAAGGTGATCCGCCGATGAAGCGCGTGTGGAAGTGGGTCCGCCGGCTGTTGATCGTCTCGGTGGTGGGGATCGCCCTCGCGGCGGGCCTCGGCACGGGCACCTGGTGGTACTTCTCGCGCGATCTTCCCTCGGTGGAGGAGCTGCGCACCTGGCGCCCCCCGCAGGTGACCAAGGTCTACTGTCCGGGCCAGTTCACTGTGCCGTGCGCCGAGTTCTTCCGCGAGCGCCGCACCTGGGTCGACATCACCACCGTCCCGCCCCACGTGAAGAACGCGTTCCTCGCCGCCGAAGACGCCGACTTCTACCAGCACGACGGGCTCGACTTTCTCGGCATCGTCCGCGCGGGCCTCAAAGCGCTGCGTCCGGGCAAGCGGGCGGGCGGCGCCTCCACCATCTCTCAGCAGGCGTGCCGCAACCTGCTGCTGAGCCAGGAGCGGACCTTCGCCCGCAAGATGCGCGAGTGGATCCTCACCCCGCGGATGGAAAGGGCGCTCACCAAGGATCAGATCCTCAACCTCTACGTCAACACCATCTGGTTCGGGCAGCAGCGCTACGGAGTCGAAGAGGCGGCGCTGTTCTACTTCGGCAAGCACACCCGCGAGCTGAGCGTGGGCGAGGCGGCGGTGCTCGCCGGCACGGTGCAGCTGCCGCAGCGGATCAACCCGGTGACCAGCATCGTGAAGGCGAAGAAGCGCCAGCGCTACGTGCTGGGGCAGATGGCCGAGCACGGCTTCATCCCGCAGGACGTGGCAGCCCGAGAGCTGGAGAAGGAAATCGTCCTCGGGCCCCGGCCGCCGCCGGTGGTGGGCGCCTACTACGCAGAGGAGATTCGCCAGCAGCTGGTCGGACGCTACGGCGACAAGGCGGTGCTGGAGGGAGGCCTGCGGGTCGACATCTCGATGAACCCGAAGCTGCAGGCCGCCGCCGAGCAGGCGCTGCGCACCGGGCTGGAGGCAGTCGACCGGCGCCAGGGTTACCGCGGCGCGGTGGGCACGATCGACGCCGCCCGCTTCGCCCGCCTGCGCCCGCTGATCCAGACCCGGGTCGACGAGGCCGGCCGTCGCAAGCCGGACGAGGTGCTGATCGCCGATCTCGTCGCGCTCGCCTCGGTCGCTCCTCTGGTCGAGCCGGGCATCGATCCGCGCGCGGATCCGGAAGAGGTCGCCGACCCCGACGAGCCGATCGCCTCCGAGGAAGAGCAGCTGGCGCGCGCGGTGCCGCTGAAGACCTTCGGCGAAGGAGTGGAGACGGTCGGCTTCGTCAGCGCGATCGACGACAAGAAGGCGATCGCCACCATCGACGTGATCGGCCGCACGGTGCAGCTGCCGTTCGCGAGCGTGACCTGGGCCCGGCCGCGCAGCCCGGAAGGCAAGGTCGGCTCGGCGCCGGTGCGGATCTCCGACGTGGTGAAGCCGGGCGAGCTGGTGCGGGTCCGG
>JAGSPQ010000523.1 GCA_018262385.1 Myxococcaceae bacterium
CGGCGCGGCGATCGTCTCCACCCGCCCGCCGCTCTCGGTGTGCCTGGTGTGGAGGACCCGGCGCCTTTCGGCCCGGCGTTGGCCACCGACGGAACCGGAAAGTCGTCGCCCGCGCCCACTCCGCTCGCGAGCCCCACCGCCAGCGCGGCCGCCACCAGCGCCACCCACGGCCAGCTGTGCGACAGCCGCCTCATCCCAGCCGCTCGACCTCGTCGAGGAACCGGGCGGCCTCGGCGGGGGCCACCGGCTGCAGCGAGTAGAAGGCGCGGTCGTAGCCGCCCAGCAGCCGCGCGACCTCTTGCGTCAGTTCAGGCGGCGCGCCGCGCGCCGGCAGCTCGCGCGCCAGCTCCCGGTTCGTCTTCACCCGGTCGGGCCTCGCCAGCCTTCGGCGCTCGAGGGTCGACAGCAGCGCCAGCAGCCCCTCGCGCAGGGCCGCGCGCGGATCGGCGCCCAGCGCACCGCGGCCGCGGGTGAGGTGGGTGAGCGGATCTTCGAGCTGCAGCGCCGCCGGCTCGCTCGCGCCTGGCTGCCCCGCGAGGGGAGGCCCCTTTCTTCGGGACCACAGCCGGAGCACTGCCCACCCGGCCACCGCGAACGCCGCCAGCAACACCAGGAACCGGGTGATGGCCGAGTAGGTCTCGGCGCCGCGGGACTCGAAGAACGAGTCGAACCAGGCGACCAGCTGCTTCCACAGCTGCTCGAGCGTGCCCTGGTTGCGCAGCCGGGCGCGGGCGAACTCGGGCCGCTGGTAGATCTCCTCGAGGTGTGCGCGATCGACGCTCGCGGTGGCGGGATCCGCGGCAGCGAGGAAGCCGGCGAGCAGCGCGCCGATCACGCCTGGGCTTCCTTCAGCTTCAGCTCGAGATCCAGCCCTTCGCGGCGCACCCGCATGTCCGTGTAGAAGACGAGGTCGAACACCACCCACAGCGGCGCGATCACCGTCTGGGCGAACACCTGCAGCAGTTCGGTCGGCACCGCGAGCAGCGCCGGCACCGCGTCGAGGTTGGCTCCGGCGGGATTGAACGGGTTGGCGTAGACGAGCTGCACCACCGCCTGGGGAATGGTGAACAGCACGCTGACGATCATGATGATCACCGCCACGACGGTGAAGACGATCGCCAGCCGGACCTTGGTCAGGCCGATCAAGCCCTCGGCGACCCGCCCGGACGACAGCTCGTTGCTGCGGCGAAAGGCCCCCAGCGCGCCGGCCTCTTCGAGGGCGAGGACCTGCGAGGCGAGCATGAAGCGCAGGAAGAACCAGAGGACGACCACGACCAGCGCGGCGCCGACCCCCAGCACCCCCAGTCCGCCCAGCACCACGCTCGCCGGGCCGCTCTCCACCAGGAAGGCGCCGCCGAACAGCGCGCTTCCCGGGATCAGCGCCAGCACCAGCACCAGCAGCGTCCAGCCGGTCATCAACAGGTAGAACCCGAGGATCGCGCCGCGCTTGCCCCAGGTGAACTGGAGCGACTCGCCCAGGCTGGCGCGCTTGCCCAACAGCTGGGGGTAGAGGTAGCGGGTGGCAACCACCGCGACGAAGGTGCTGAAGAACACGCTGAGCCAGGTGATCGCGACCGCGACCAGCGTGCTGCCACCGAGCTGGCGCACCGCCTCCAGCGGGTTGGCCTGGATCATCTCCACCATTCGCGAGCCGCCCCGCGAGACCGGGAAGTACGTCTTCCCCACCAGCTCCCACCCCTTCATCAGGATGTAGGTCGCCAGCTGGAAGCCGAGGAACAGCTTGAAGAGCGCGCGCCAGTTGGCCCGCCAGATCGAGGCCGAGCGATCGATGATCTCGCCCAGCGACAGCGGCCTCAGGTCAACCATTGTCAGCGACTCTAACGGCCACGCCGCGGTCTGATACAGAAAGCCGATGGCTTCCCCCGAAAGCGGTCGACCGCCTGGCTCCAGCGCCTTCCTGTTCGCGGTGCTCGCCAGCGGCGCCGGGCTGGTGCTGTTCGGCCTCGGCCTCGCGCCCGCCACCACCGAGGCGCTGCCGTTCGGCATCGGGCTGCTGGTGGTCGGCGTCGCGGTCGGCCTGCCCAGCTACCGGAAGCTGAAGGCCGCCCTCTCGCCCGAAATGGCCCCGCTGCCCGGTGAGCTCGCAGCGCCCGGCGATTCCCGGCCGCCGGCCTCGGTGGCCTGCCCCAACTGCGGCGGCCCGGCTCCGATCCAGCTGGCCGAGCCCGGCCACAGCACCTGCGCGCATTGCCAGCACCGGTTCGCGCTGGCCGCCGAGCTGTCGGCCGTGCTCCGCGCCGCGGCGCAGCACGTTGCGCAGCAGTCGATCGCCGAGCGGCACATCTCGAAGGCGATTCAAACGCTGGCGCTGCGCGAGCAGGGCTGGCAGCGGCAGCTGCGCCAGATCGGGCGCGGGTTGATCGGGCTGGCGCTGCTGGTCTCGGCGTACGGGTGGCTCGGCCGCAACGGCAACGAGCACTGGCAGGGCACCTTCGCCTTCGGGTTGACCGCGACCGGCTGGGTGCTCGCCGTCACCCGGCTCGCCTCGAAGCGGGTGCCCAGCGGGATCCGGCAGATCGTCGGCGCGTGGACCGCGCTGCAGCTGCCCGGCAGCCCGGGGCTGATGTGCCGGGTGTGCGGCGGGCCGCTGCCGGAGCACGCCGCGGCGGTGCTGCGCTGCGGCTACTGCTCGGCCGACAACCTGGCCGGCCCCGAGGTGCTCGCGCAGCTCGCCGCCTCGGCGAGCCATGCGCAGCGCGGCTGGCTGGCCTTCGATCAGCGGCGGCGACAGGGCGATGCGCTGGCCGCCTTCGCGCTGCTGTTCGTCCCGGCGCTGATCCTGATCGGGTGGTTCGCGGCGGGAGCGTTCGCCGGCAGCGGCTTCACCCATGCCGGCGAGCTGCAGATCTGGAGCGACGGCGGCGCCCGCTTCGTCGTCGTCCGGACGGCGCGCTTCGGCCGGGTGCAGCCCTGCGTGGCGATCACGGTTCCCGACGGCAGCCGGACCCGGGTGGTGTTCGACTTCGAGCACCTGCCCTCGGTGAGCCCGGAGGCGCTCGCCGCGGCGCTGGTGCTGCCGCCGGTCGCGCCGGCCTGGCTGGTCGACAAGCAGATCGAGGGGAAGGGGAAGGTGAGCTCGGTCTTCCGGCTGCTGCGCTACCCGTCGCGCCACCTGCTGCGCATGGGTCAGTACGGCTCGACCCACTACCTGCCCAGCGACTTCGGCGTCCTCGGCGGTCAGCTCACCTGCCTGACCGACTTCGATCCGGGCCAGGGCGAGAGCATCGACCTCGCCGGGAAGTAGGGCGCGCGGCCGGCCCGTCCCTCGACTGCTCTGGGGATGAACGGGGCTCGGCCGTCGGTAGTCGGCCTTCAGCCGGGGCAGGCGGCGCCGAACGCCCGCGCGGCGGCGGCCGGATCCTCGGCCGCGAGCACCGCCGAGATCACCGCCGCGCCGGCCGCCCCCGGAAGCGTCGAGAGCCGGGCCGGGGTGAGGCCGCCCAGCGCGTACGCCGGGCAGCCCACCGCCTGGGCCAGTCGGGAGAAGCCTTCCGGGCCCAGCGGCGCCACGCCCGGCTTCGAGGCGGTCGCGAACACCGGGCTCACCAGCGCCAGATCCGCGCCCTGGGCGCGCCCGGCCTCTTCCTCGTTGTGCACTGCAACACTCAGCCAGCGCCCGGCGGGCAGCCGGCCGCGCACCTGGGCCGCCCCGAGCGCCCAGCCCGGAAGGTGCAGGTGGGTCTCGAGCGCCAGCGCCACGTCGAGGCGCGCGCTGACGAACAGCGGGGCGCCGAGCCGATCGCACAGCGCCTTCAGCCGCTGGCCCTGCTCGAAGTACGTCCGCGCGGTCGCGGCCGGATTTCGATGTTGCACCGCAACAAACCGGTGGGCGGCGAGGGCGGGCTGCAGCCGGGCGAAGAGCCGATCCTCTCCCAGCGACCAGTCGGTGATCACCACCAACTTCGGCAGGCCGATCACCGCCCGACGACGCCGTCGATCGGGCTGGACGCCGACCCATACGCCTTCATCGGAATCCGGCCGGCGAGGAACGCTTCCCGCCCGGCCTCCACCGCCAGCCGCATCGCCCGCGCCATCCGCGCCGGCTCGCGGGCCCCGGCGATCGCGGTGTTCATCAGCAGCGCGTCGCAGCCCAGCTCCATCGCGATCGCGGCGTCGCTGGCGGTGCCGACGCCGGCGTCGACGATCACCGGGATCTTCACCGCCT
>JAGSPQ010000524.1 GCA_018262385.1 Myxococcaceae bacterium
CGGGGGACGCCCTTCGCCAGCGTCGAAGGGGGCTCGATCTTCGCCTCGGAGACCGCGGTGAGCGTCTGGTTCTCCGTCTCGCGCTTGAACAGCCGCTGGCCGGTGAGCAGCTCGTGAAAGACGATCCCGAGCGCGAACACGTCGCTGCGCCGGTCGAGCGGCTCGCCGTACGCCTGCTCGGGAGACATGTAGGCGTACTTGCCCTTGATCACTCCGGTGGCGGTGCGGGCCAGCTTGTTGTTCGCCTTGGCGATGCCGAAGTCGACCAGCTTCACCTCTCCGGTGAAGGCGATCATCAGGTTCTGCGGCGAGACGTCGCGGTGGATCAGGCCCAGGTGTTGCCCCGCCGAGTTGCACGCGTCGTGGGCGTAGTCGAGCGCCTGGGCCGCGCTCGAGATCACCCGGCACTTCAGGCCCAGCATCATCCCGCCCCGCACGCCCTCGGCCGCGTCGGTGGTCTCGCGCAGCGTCTTGCCGTGCACGAACTCCATCGCGATGAAGTACCGCCCCGCCGCCTCTCCCAGGTCGTAGATGTGCGCGATGTTCGGGTGGTTGAGCAGCGCAGCGATCCGCGCCTCGTCGAAGAACATGTTGACGAAGTCCGGGTCCTCGGTGAGGTGGGGCAGCAGGGTCTTGACCACCAGGAACTTCTCGAACCCGACCGGGCCCTGCTGGCGGGCGAGGAAGACCTCTCCCATCCCACCGGCGGCGAGTCTGGTGAGCAGTTCATAGCGCCCGAGAAGTTCTCCCATCCGCGGGCGGACCATATCGCCGCATGCCGGGCGCGACGTAGAATGCGCGCCAGATGACCCTTTCGGGTGAGGCGTTCGCGAAGGCGTTGGGCGAGCGTTCTGCCGAGGTCTCGCCGGCGGCAGCGGCGCGGTTTGGCAGCGAGGCGTTCGCCGCCCACCCGGCGATCCGCAGACCCGACCCGGTGGAGTTCGCGCGGGCGGTGGCCGAGCGCCTCGAGCACCACCCGCTCAGCGCGCTCACCCCGGCCGATCTGTTTCTCGCCCAGGGCGCGGTGGCCGGCGATCCGGTGGCGCTCAAGGCCTTCTCGCAGCTGGCGCACCACCGGGTGCCGCGGGTGCTGGCGTCGATGCGCCCCTCGCCGGCGCTGGTGGAAGAGGTGGACGAGCGGCTGCAGGAGAAGCTGATCGTCTGCGCGCGCGGCAAGAAGCCAAAGCTCTCCGAGTACCAGGGCACCGGCACCCTCGCCGCCTGGGTCGGGGTGGCGGCGGTGCGGATCGCGATCGAGCTGATTCGGCTCAAGCGGTACCAGAACGCGGTCACCCTCGACGAAGGGAGCCTCGATGCCCGCCTCGCGGGCGGCGATCCCGAGTTCGACCTGCTCAAGTCCGCGCACTCGCGGCGGTTCAAAGAGGCGTTCCAGGCGGCGTTCGTGAAGCTTCCGATCGAGGATCGCAGCCTGCTGCGGATGCACCTCAAAGACGGGCTGAGCATCGACCAGCTGGGGGTGATGTTCCAGATTCACCGCGCCACCGCCGCGCGCCGAATCGGCCGCGCCAAGGAGGCCCTGCTCGAGGGCGTCCGGGTGGTGTTGTCGGCGAAGTTTCGGATGTCTGACGACGAGATCGACAGCGACCTGAGGAAGATCGAGCCGAACCTCGACCTCTCGCTCAGCCGGTTGCTGCTGGCGAGCGACCGGCGGCCATGAGCTGTGTCAGCGATTCGCAGCTGCTGAGCTTCTTCACCGGAGCGCTGCCGGCCGCCCAGCGCGCCAGCGTGCTCGAGCACCTCGAGGGGTGCGAGTCCTGCCGGCTGGTGGTGGCCACCCTCGGCGGCGAAGGCCGGCCGCCGGCGTCCGCGCCCGAGCGGGTCGGGCTCTACCGGCTGATCAAGCTGCTCGGCCGCGGCGGAATGGGAGAGGTCTTTCTCGCCGAGGACGAGGACGGGCAGCGCTGCGTGGTGAAGCGGCTGCTGGCGGAGCTGGGCGACGATCCCGACCTGCAGCGCCGGTTTCGAAGAGAGGCGCAGGTGCTGGCGAGGCTCTCGCATCCGAACATCGGGCGGCTCCTCGAGTTCGGTGAGGACGAGGGCACCTGCTACCTCGCGCTGGAGTTCATCGAGGGCGTCGACTTCCGCACGCTGCTGCGGCGCTTCAAGGACAGCGGCTCGATCGCGCCGGCCGCGCTGGCGGTCGAGCTGGTGCGTCAAGCGGCGAGCGGGCTGGCGGCCGCCCATCGCGCGACCGACTCTCGGGGCAAGCCGCTCAAGCTGATCCACCGCGATGTCAGCCCGGGGAACCTGATGGTGAGCTGCGAGGGGGTGGTGAAGGTGATCGACTTCGGGATGGCGCAGTCGGCGATGCACGAGGCGAGCAAGACCGGAGTGGTGCTCGGGAAGCTGCAGTACTTCTCGCCCGAGCAGGCCAGAGGCGATCGGATCGATGCGCGCTGCGACGTGTTCGGGCTCGGGCTGGTGTTTCAGGAATTCCTCACCGGGCGGCGGTCGTACGCGGGGTCCAGGCCGCGCGAGCTCGAGCGCGACGTGTCGGCCGGCCGCACCCCGGCCGAGCCGCCGGCGGACGTCTGGGTGATGGCTGAGCTGTGGGAGATCTCCAGGCGCTGCGTGGCGCCCGACCCGAAGGATCGGTTCACCACCATGGACGCGCTGGAGCACGCGCTGGCCGCGGTGCAGCGCGCGCGCTCACTCACCTTGCCCGCCGAGGCGATCCGCGCCCTGACCGGCTAGCGAAGTAGGCTGCGGCCGTCCGATGAAGTTCACCCTCACCCTGCTGCTCCTGTGCCTTCCGGCAGCCGCCTGGGCCAAGGCCAACGGGCTGGCGTCCAACGGATGCAGCGGCTGCCATGGCGGCGGCGCCACCCACCCGGTGACGATCACCTCCAGCAACCCCGCGCCCAACCCGGGCCAGGCGGTGACGCTCACCATCACCCTCCAGGGTGGCGGCTCCGGCGGGCTCTACCTCCACAGCGGGGTCGGCACCTTCGCCAACCTCTCGGGCGCGACCCGGCTGTTCCTCGGCGAGCCGGTGCACGCCTCGCCCCGCCCCGGCTCGGGCGGCCAGGTGGTCTTCCAGGTGCAGTGGACCGCGCCAACGGCAGCCGGCGGCACCGACTTCGAGGCGTGGACGGTGCTCGGCAACGGCAACAACTCCAGCTCGGGCGACAGCACCGGCTACACCCGGATCAACCTCGTCTGGGGCTGCGCGGGGATTCCGGTCTACGGCGACCTCGATCAAGACGGCTGGGGCGCCGCCGATCGCGGCACCACCCGCCGGTGCACCGCCGTCCCCGGCTGGGCCGACAAGCTGGGCGACTGCAACGACAACGACGACCGGGTGAACCCCAGCGCGATCGAGGCGTGCAACGGCAAAGACGAGAACTGCAACGGCCAGCTCGACGAAGGGCTGACGATGACCACCACCTGGCCCGACGCCGACAAGGACGGCTTCGGAGCGATCAACGGCGCTCCCGCCACCGGCTGCTCCAGCGCCTCGCGCGCCTCGAACAACCAGGACTGCAACGACGCCGACCCGAAGATGCGCCCCGGCGCGACCGAGATCTGCAACGCCTTCGACGACGACTGCGACAGCATGGTGGACGAGGGAGTGAAGATCCGCTGCGGGGTCGGCTGGTGCGCCCGCTACGGGCCGACCTGCAATCCGGCGCTGTGCATGCCGGGCGAGCCGATCGTCGAGACCTGCAACTACTTCGACGACGACTGCGATGGCGTCGACGACAACGGGATCACCTGCCCCGGCGGCGAGGAGTGCCTGCTCGGCCAGTGCGTGCCCCGCGGCACCCAGCCCGACGCCGGCCTCCCGCTGCAGCCCGATGGCGGCACCGCGGCTCCTCCGGTGAAGAGCGGCTGCGCGAGCGCCCCCGGCTCGTTCGCGCTGCTCGCGCTGCTGGCCGCCGCGCGGCGACGCCGGCGGCGGTTGAGCTAGGGCACCCGCTGATGATCATCGGCAATCGCAGCCGCAGCTTCATCGGTCAGGGCGCCTGGGAGTCGAGCAGCAACTGCCGGTAGAAGCGGATCATGTCCGCACCCGCGCGCTCGAGGAGCTCGGGCTCACCGGCGTCGAGACGGTGATCTACGTCGAGGACGGCCCGCGGGTGGTGCTGCGGCGGGGGGCCGAGATCGGGGTCACCCCATCCGTCGCACCGGCAGTTTCGGGCGCTGCCCAGCTATCGCTCCGCTCGAAGATCTTCAAGGCCGACCCATCGAGCGCACGCGCAAATGCATGGCGGCGGGTCACTGCGCTCACGGGCGCGAACTCCGTTCCGGCATCGAAATTCTCCAACGAGATTTGCGCGCCGGAAAACCGGGGGACGGCGAAGGAACCGACCGGCGCTTCGGGCCCACCCGAAACGGCCGACATCGGGACGAGCGGAGCTCCGAAATGAA
The DNA here is from genome assembly GCA_018262385.1 of Myxococcaceae bacterium. Taxonomy (GTDB): domain Bacteria; phylum Myxococcota; class Myxococcia; order Myxococcales; family Myxococcaceae; genus JAGSPQ01. Next base: position 4,393 of record JAGSPQ010000524.1, read on the forward strand.
TGCGGTGTCTTGGGTTCAGGAAACACCGGCGCGGCAGCTGCAGCATTGGCGTGCGCAGCTCGCCCTGGCCGGCCCAGGCAACCTTCAGATTCTGGGCCCCGCTCCGCTGGTTCGGCTCGGCGAGCGGGTCGGCATTGTCCTCAAGCCACAGCACCTCTGGATCCGCGCCGACGAGATGACCCGTGTCCTCGAGCGCAACCAGCCCTCCGTCGCGGGTGGCCAGAGCCATTTGCCAGGGGCCAGTGAAGAGCAGAGCGGCGTCCTTTCCGAGCGCCACGCCCGCGGCAGCCGTTCCGGGTACCGCCGTCGACTGGATCGCAATCCCACCATCTTGCTCCGGCGTCAGGTGAAGGAGAGACAGCGAACCACTCGAGGTCGTTGCGCTGCCCAACACCCAGGCCTCATCGCCGTCCGCGACCACCGCGCCGGCGGTTGCGAAGGCGGTCAGGACGCGGTGGGTCGCCCGGAATGCGGTGCCATCGTCCTCGAGCCGCTCGATGCCTGAGGCGCCGCCAAACGAGGCCAACCGCCACAGCACATTGCCCGAAACAGCGAAGGCATTGCCCTCGAGGACCTGTCCGCGGCTCGTCAATATTTGGGGAGCGGAAGGCCTTTCGTGTGTCACGCAAAGCGCGGTGTCCAGGTCGTCGATCTCGTAGCCAACGCAGCCCAGCGGC
>JAGSPQ010000525.1 GCA_018262385.1 Myxococcaceae bacterium
CGGCGCTCCGGCATGCGGGCTGCAGCGACGATCGGGCATGGCTACCCGGAACGGCTCGAAAAAGGTGACGGTGACGGTAGGAGACCTGATCGCGGCGGCGTTCGACGTGGTCGGAGATCGGGTCGACGCGGTGGTCGAGCTGCTGCGGTTCGAAGAGATGCGGCGGCGATCGGGGATCGTGGTCGAAGGCCCACCTGCCCCGGCCGGCGACCGGAACTGAGCGGCGCAGCAAAGACCCGCACCTTTTGCGTCTCAGTTGAACAGCTCGAGCAGATCGTCGCGGGTGAGGCCGCCGGCCGCGGTCCCCTCGCCCAGCGCGGCTTCGAACAGCGCCCGCTTCTTGTCCTGGAGGAGGAGGATCCGTTCCTCCACCGTGCCCTGGGAGACGAGCCGGTAGACGAAGACGGCCCGCTCCTGGCCGATGCGGTGGGCGCGGTCGGCGGCCTGGGCCTCGACGGCGGGGTTCCACCAGGGGTCGACGAGGAAGACGTGATCGGCGGCGGTGAGGTTGAGGCCGAGGCCACCGGCCTTCAGTGAGATCAACATCACCGGCGGGCCGTCGGGCGCCTGGAACCGCTGGGTCACGGCGGCGCGATCGGGGGTGGAGCCGTCGAGGCGCTCGTAGGCGAGGCCGGCCGCCTTCAGCTCGGGCTCGATCAGATCGAGCAGCGAGGTCCACTGGGAGAAGACGAGCGCGCGGTGCCCGTCGGCGGCGGCGGTGCCGAGCGCGTCGAGCAGGGCGGTGATCTTCGAGCTGCCGCGGGCGTGCTGGCCGGGGATGAGCGCGGTGTGACAGGCCGCCTGGCGCAGCCGCAGCAGCGCCTCGAGCGCCTTGAGCACGCTGCCGCCGCCCTGGAGCAGGCTGACCACCTCGGAGCGGGTGGCGGCGAAGACCGCGTCGTAGATGGCCCGCTCGCGATCATCGAGCACCACGTGGAGCACCGACTCGGTGCGGGGCGGCAGCTCGGGAGCGACCTCGCGCTTGAGCCGGCGCAGCACGAACGGCTTGATCTTCCGCCGCAGCGACTGGGCCGCGTCGGCCCGGCCGTCGGCGATCGGCTGGGCCCAGGTTTCCTGGAACTCGCGGCGGCCGCGGAGCAGGCCGGGGTTGGCGAAGTGCATCACGCTCCACAGCTCTTCGAGGCGGTTCTCGATCGGAGTGCCGGAGAGCGCGACCCGGAAGGCGCCCTTGAGCTTGAACGCGGCGCGCGCGGTCTGGCTGTCGGGGTTCTTGATCAGCTGCGCCTCGTCGAGGACGACGGTGTCCCATTCCTTCGCGGTGAGGGCCGCCTCGTCGAGCCGGAGCAGGGCGTAGGTGGTGAGGGTGACGTCGGCGGCAGGGTCGAGGGCGCGGGAGGGCCCGTGGTAGGTGCTGACCTTGAGCGAGGGGCGGAACTTGCGCAGCTCGCTGGCCCAGTTGGGCAGCACGCTGGTCGGGCAGACCACCAGCGACCGGGCGCCGAGGACGCAGATCGTCTGCAGGGTCTTGCCGAGGCCCATGTCGTCGGCGAGCACTCCGCCCAGGCCGGCCTGGGCGAGGAAGCGCAGCCAGCTGACGCCGTGGCGTTGGTAGGGCCGCAAGGTGGCGGTGAGCCCCTCGGGCAGCGGCGCCTCGGGGATCTGCTCGAACCCTTCGAGCAGCGGCGCGAGCTTCTCCAGCCCGGGCGGCCGGGGCGTCTGCAGCGCGTCGCACAGCTCGGCCAGCTGGGGCAGGGCGTGGTTGGCGAGCTTGCCGGTCTCACCGCGGGCAGCGAGGAGATCGGCGACCCGCTGGCCGTGCTGCTCGAGCCACTGGGTGGGCAGCGGCGCCCAGCCGCCGCCTTCGATCGGCACCAGGCCGAGCCCTTCGTTCCACGCGCGCAAGACGGAGGCGGCGTCGACGACGGTGGGGGTGCCGGCCTTCGCGCCCTCGACCTGGAACTCGAGCGCGAAGTCGATCGAGGGCACGCCCTGCCCCGCCGCCTGGGTGCGCAAGGTCGGCTTGAGCCGGACCTCGGGGCTGACCACCTTTGCCGCGTCGCCGGTGAGATCGCCGCGCCACTTCCGCAGCTTGTCGGCGAAGCGGACCATGTCCGGGCCGCAGAAGGTCATCCGCCGGCCGGGGAGCAGATCGAGCTGCTCACGCAGCCCGTGGATCAACCGCTGCTCGATCGCCTCGTCGCGCAGCGGCACCGCGCCGCGGAGGTAGACCATCCGGCCGCCGTCGATGCGCACGTGGGGAGGCGCGCCGTAGACGAGGGTGGGCAGCGCGGAGAGGCCCTGCTCGACCTGGTTGAGCTCGAGCTGGATCCGCGGCTGCAGCTCGCGATCGATGGGCGGCAGCCGCTTGCTGCGCACCTCGACCGGGTAGCGCCGGGCGAGGTCGGGGAGCACCTTGCCGGTGAGCTCGCCGAGCTGCTCGGCGGAGTAGCTGCGCTCGGGGAGCTTCTCGTCGCGCAGCCGGCAGAGCACGTCGCCGCACCGCGCGACCCCGGGGCTGAGCACCTCGGTGATCCGCGGGTCACGCACCAGCGAGACGACGAACTGGCCGAGGTGATCCTCGACCACGGCGCGCGGGACGATGAGCTCGCCGGAGACCGCGACCGGCAGCCCATCGAGCAGCACGGTGCGGGCGGGCTCGAGCGCGGTGAGGATCGCCTCGAGCCGATCGGGAGGCAGCGGGCCGCGGACGGCGCGGTCGAGCAGGCGATCGGCGGCCAGGTCGTGCTGCTCGATCTGCAGCCGGGCCTTCTCGGCGGGGTTCATCAGCAGCACGGCGAGGCTGGTGTCGAGCGGGGACTCCGAGCCGTCGGCGTGGGCGATCGCGCGGCGCACCTGGAGCCCGCCGTCGACCCGCGCACAGCGATAGATCACCCGCGACCACTTCTTCTCGGCGGTGACGACCGCGGTGCCCTGGGTCTGCGCCTGCTGGAGGATGATCCCGGCGGCGACCACGTGCTCGCAGGGGTCGAAGTGCGCGGGGCAGTTGCACTCCCACGCCTCGTCGGGCGGATAGAGCACCACCGTCCACGCGACGGTGCGCCCGGGCGCCTTGACCCGGAGGACCACTTCGCTGGCGGTGCGCGACTCCTCGACCACCGCGCCGTCGCGCGCGAGCTTGACCCCGAGCGACCACAGCCCGGGCTTGGCCTCTTTGCGGATCGCGTCGTGCAGGGTGGCAGGGGTGGACATCGAGGGTGGCTCTTAACCGAACCGTGGGCTATCGCACCGCGCAATGGCGCGCCGACTGATCCTGCTGCTGACGTGCGTCGCCGTGCCGGCCCTGGCAGACGAGCCGACCGCGGAGTTCAGGGCCTCGCTGTCGCGCGAGCAGATCGCCGCGATGATGCACACCGACGTGGCGGGCGAGCGGCTGTCGGTGATCCCGTTCGCCACGATGGGTGGAGCGACGCTGATCGGCGGCGGCCTGCTGCTCGGAACGGACAGCAAGCTCGCGCAGGGTGCGGCCTGGCCTTTGCTCACCGTCGGAGCGCTGGAGGTGATCGGCGGGCTGGTGTTCGCGCTGCGGGCCGGGCCGCACCAGCGCCACCTCGATGAGCTGCTCGCCTCGGATCCGCAGGAGTTCGCCCGGGTGGAGCGCAAGCGGGTGCACCGGATTCGCGACACCTTCCAGCCGATTCTGCTGATCGCGGAGGCGGCGATCTGCGTCGGCGGTGGAGCGATGGCGACCGCCGGGGCCCTCGCCCACCGCGACACGCTGACCGGAGTGGGGATCGGGCTGGCGATCCAGGGGCTGGCGTTGTTCTTGATCGACTGGGCGGTGCTGGATCGCGCGCGGGCCTACGCCACGGCGCTCGAGCTGTTCCTGCCCTGATCGCTGGAATCGCCGCGGGATTTGGCGCGCCCGACTGCAAACAAATGCCTCGATCAAGGCGGCCGGTTATTTTTTTCGCGGGCGATGTGGAAATTGGTCCAGACGGCAGTGGTGGTTGTCGCGGTGGCGCTGGCGACTGCCCAGGTGGCCGCCCAGCCTGACCTCGAGCTGAAGGGCCACTCGGAGCCCACGCTGGTCGCGCAGGCTCCTCCCCCTGCACCGGCGCCGGCGCCAGCTCCTGCGCCGCCGCCACCGCCGCCTCCTCCGCCGCCGCCGCCGCCGCCGCCTCCTCCGCCGCCTCCTCCGCCGCCGCCTCCGCCGCCACCTCCGCCACCTCCGCCGCCGCCGCCTCCGCCTCCGCCACCT
>JAGSPQ010000526.1 GCA_018262385.1 Myxococcaceae bacterium
CGTGGAAGAGCGGGAGGAAGAGATCGAGCGGCTGGTACCCGCGCAGCGCCTCGTACTTGAGCCAGGACCCGGCGCCGCCCAGCTGGCCCCAGCCGGCCTGGGTGGTGATGAAGCCGAAGGGGTCACCGAACTTCGCGCCGAGGAAGGCCATGAAGGCCAGTGCCCCGAGCCCCGAGAGCGCAGGGAGGAAATCGCGGGAGGTGAGCGGGCGGTGCTCGCGCCGGGCGAGCTCGAGCTGCCGCACCAGCAGACCGAGCACCACCGCGGGAGCGATCGGGCGGGTCGCGGTGGCGAGGATTCCCAGCAGGGTCGCGGGCAGCACCTGGCGGCGCTCGAGCAGGAGGAACGCTCCGACCACCAGCATCAGGAAGACGGCGTCGGAATAGACCGCGCCGTAGAGGAAGAAGGCGAAGGGCCACAGCAGCAGCAGCCAGGTCGCCAGGCTCGCCGCGTCGGGTCTCACCCTGGCGACCCAGCGGGAGAAGAGGATCGCGCCGGTGATTCCGGCGGCCCAGGTGACGAGGATCCCGGCGAGGAAGACCGGGACTCCGGTCGCCATCAGCGCGCGGATCAGCAGCGGGTAGAACGGGAAGTACGCCGCCGCGCTCTGTTCGGTCGGGGAGAAGGTGTACCCGCGGGCGGCGATCTGCTCGTACCAGCCGGCGTCCCAGCGGACCCACATGTCGAGGAAGGGCCAGCTGGCATAGAGGTCCGAGGTGCGGCCCGGGCCGGTGACTCCGAATTTCCAGAGCGCCAGCGAGCCGACCCCCATCGCGCCGATCGCCACGCAGACGGCGCGGACCACGACCGCGCGGGGCGAGGGGGGCGGGACGATCACGCTGCGCACCCTAGCGCATGCGATCTGCCCCGAGCCGGGGGTGATCGCGAGCGGCTCGGGCCGCGACCAGTGTGGTACGAGCGCGCCTCGATGTCAGAGGCAGTATCCATCCGGACCCTCAGCGCGCTGCTGCTCTCCGCCGTCGGGGTGGCCGCGTGGGCGGTCGGAGTGCAGAGCTTCGAAGGGATGGCGTCGGCGGGCCTCGGGCTGACCGCGGCGGGCGCCCTGTTGTCGCTGAAACGAGGCGACGCCGCGCGGCTGGCCAGGCAGTGGTGGCCGGTGGGCGCGTTCGTCGGCTGGTCGCTGCTGGCCCCGACCCTCGCCGGACGCCCTCCGAGCGGCTCGGGGCTGGCGCGCACGCTCGACTGGCTCGCCCTGCCCTTCGCGGCCGTCTCGTGGAGCCAGACGGCGCCCCAGCTGCGCGCGGCCGCCGGAAAGCTCGCCGCGGCGGTGATGCTGGTCTCCTGCGCGGTGGCGGGCTTCCAGCACTACGGGCTCTGGCCGATCGAGGCCGCCTTCGAGCCGTGGAAGTGGACCCAGCTGCCGTTTCAGCGCGTCTACGAGCTCGTCCCCGGCACGACCGATCGCTTCATGGGCGGCGGCCTGCTCTTCCACCGGCTGAAGTTCGCCCACGTCACTTCCCTGGGAGTGATCGCCGCGATCGTGATCGCCGCCCGCAGCAAGCCGGGCACCCGGGGCTCGTGGTTCGCCCTGGCTGCCGTGGCCGGGCTCTCGGTCTGGCTCTTCCCCTACGCCCGGATGGCCGCGGTGGCGATGACCGCCGCGGCCGGAGTGACCCTGGTGCGCGCCTCGGCCGCTCCCCGCCGGGCGGCGCTGGTCGCCGTCGGCCTCGCCGCGGTGGCAGCCTCGATCGTCTGGTTCACCCCGGCGATGCGCGAGCGGTTCGCCACCTCGTTCACCGCCCAGGGCAGCGGAGATCGCCTCGAGCTGCTCGAGACCGGCTGGCGCGCGGTCGTGGAGCACCCGATCACCGGCGTCGGCCCCGGCCAGTTCCGGCCGGCGAAGTTCGCCGACCCGACGACTCCGACCCTGGTCACCGACAACGCCGGCAAGGCCCACCTGCAGCTGCTGTCGATCGCCGCCGAAGCCGGGATCCCCGGGGCGCTGCTCTTCCTGCTGATGCTGGGGTGGATCGCCAGCCGGGGCTGGAGCTCACCGCTCACCGTGGGCGCGCTCACCTTCTTCGCCCTGCTGTCGCTGGCCCACGACCCGCTGTTCCAGGCGCCGTTCTCGATGGCGCTGGTGGGGATCCTCGCGGTGGGGGTGACCGACGCCCGCCCGAAGCCGCCTTAAGCGGGGACCTTCACCGCGGTGAGCTTTCGCTGGAAGGTCTGCAGGGTGGTGGCGATCTCGGCGTTGATCGCCTTGAGCACGTCCTGCTTCTCGCGGAACGGGAGGAACGCGCTCTTGAACCCCGAGACCATGATCGTCGTCAGGTCGTCGAGCGAGAGCCCCATCTCCCGGTGCGCGGTCCAGTACTCGTTGGTGACGGTGGTGTCGGTGATCAGCCGGTTGTCGGTGTTGATCGTCACCCGCAGCCCGTAGTCGAAATAGAACTTCAGCGGGTGGGACTTGAGGTCGGCGACCGCGCCGGTCTGTACGTTCGAGGTCGGGCACACCTCGAGCGGGATCCGGTGGTCGTTGATGTAGTTGAGCAGATCCCCGTCCTCGCGCAGGCGGGTGCCGTGACCGATCCGGTGCGCGCCGAGGAAGTGAATCGCCTGGGAGATCGACTCCGGCCCGTACGCCTCGCCGGCGTGGGCGGTGCAATTCACGTTGTTCTTCAAGATCAGCTGGAACGCGTCCTTGTGATCCTTGGCGGGGAAGTTCACCTCGGCGCCGGCGAGATCGAACCCGATCACGCCGCGGTTCTTGTACGCCACGCACAGCTCGGCGAGCCGCACCGAGGTCTGCGGGCTCATGTGCCGGATCCCGCAGACGATCAGCCCGCACTTGATCCCCGTCTCCCGCTTGGCGACGCGCAGCCCCTCGAGCACCGAGTCGACGATCGTCGTCATCTTCAGGCCCTTCTGCTGGTGCAGGGCGGGCGAGTAGCGCACCTCGAGGTACTTCACGTTCTCGGCCGCCGCGTCGATCGCCAGCTCGTAGGCGGCGCGGTACAGCCCGTCGGCGGTCTGCAGCACCGAGAGGGTGACGTCGAACGCGACCAGGTAGTCCTCGAGGCTCTTGCACACCTCGCCCATGTGAATCGCGCGGGCGAGGCCGTCTTCGGTCTCCGAGGGCAGCTTCACCTTCTGTTCGTGCGCCAGCGCGAGGATCGTCTTCAGCCGCATGCTGCCGTCGAGGTGGCAGTGGAGATCGGTCTTCGGCAGCGCCTTGAGCAGCTCCTCGGTGACCGGAATCGCCGGGACCTCGAGGACCACCGGGATCTCGCCCGTCGCCCGCCGCGCGGTGGAGGGGATGCCGGTGTGGCTGGGAAACTCGTCGTCGCGGATGGAAGACATGGACCAGATCTAGGCCCGTCTGCGCCCGAGCGCAAAACACGGTGGCGCTACAGGGTGGTTACAACGATCACATCAGGCCGGCTGGAGGAACCGGGCGATCACCGTCTTGGTCCCCACCGTCTCGAACCGCACGGTGAGCTTGGCGTTCGGGCCCTGCCCCACCGACGACATGATCACCCCGCGGCCGAACTGGGTGTGGTGGACCTTCATCCCCCGCACGTCCCCGCTCGCGCTGTCCTGATGGAAGTCGGTCGACTGATCGAAGCTGCGATCGATCGCCGGCCCGTCGTCCCCATACCCCTGGCGGCGGCGGGCATAGGGCGCCGGCCGCTGCATCGGAGGCGGCGCGTACTCCGGCGGCAACCCGAACAGCTCCTTGGGGACCTCGGCCAGAAACCGCGACGGAGGGTTGAAGCGCAGCTCGCCGAACAGCGTCCGCTGCTGCGCCAGCGAGCAGTACAGCCGGCGGCGGGCGCGGGTGAAGCCGACGTAACAAAGCCGCCGTTCCTCGGCCATGTCCTCTTCCGACGCCTCGGGCTGGGTGGCCCGGCGGTGGGGGAAGATCTCCTCCTCCATCCCGGTGATGAACACCGCGTCGAACTCGAGGCCCTTCGCGGCGTGGAGGGTCATCAGCGACACCCTCCCCTCACCGGCGTCGCCGTCCGACTCTCCGACCAGGCTCACCTGCTCGAGGAACGCCTGCAGCGCAGGCGCCTCGGCCTCCAGCGACTCCGCCCCCTCGGGCACCGGCGCCGCAGGCGCGGCCTCTGCCCTGGCCAGCCGATCCTTGCGCTGCAGATCGAACTCCTTGGTGGCGGTGACGAGCTCGCGAAGGTTGTCCGCGCGGG
>JAGSPQ010000527.1 GCA_018262385.1 Myxococcaceae bacterium
TGCTCGACTGGCTGAAGCTGGCGCCGCTGGCGCGGAAGATCGAGCAGGCGGTGACCCGGGTCTACGCGCAGGGAGAAGTGCGCACCGGAGATCTCGGGGGGAAGGCGACCACCGCCGAGTTCACCCAGGCGATCATCAACGCGCTTTGAGGCTCTGGGGCGGCGCGCTGCTGCTGGGGTTGCTCTGCTGCGCGCCGCGGGGCCCGACGGCGTTGACCCCGGCCCAGCTGCAGTCGCGGGCGAGCCGCACCTTTCCGGCCGCGTTCGACGAGGTGTTCGACGCCACCTGGCTCACCCTCGAGGCGGCGGGCTGGAAGGTGACGGCAAACGACCGGCGGGCCGGCACCGTCTCGACCGACGTCGTCGCCGCGCCCAATGGCACCGGGCGGGCGTGGACGGCGGGCGTGACCCAGGAAGGCGCGACGGTCGCAGTGACGCTGCTGCCCCGGGTGTACGAGGGCGAGCGAGAGGTGACCGAGCAGATGTACTGGACGCTCGAGGGCAAAGGGGGCGAGCTCGAGCGGTGGGAGCGGCTGTTCGCCGGCATCACCGGGCTGATCGACGCCTGGCGGGTGCACCCCGAGCTGCTGCTGTCGAAGACCCGGGGAGAGCTGGACGCGGTGGGCCTGCGGCTGCTGGTGCCCGGCTGGCCGCACTTCCAGTTCTCGGTCGATCGCCGGACGCTGGTGATGCAGGGGGTGGGCGCGGGGCTGCTGCCCACGCTGCTCTACCGGATCGAGCGGCGGCGGCCGGACCCGGATCTGTCGAGGGTGGTGCGGGAGACGCTCGAGCACGCGTTTCACGCGGCGGGGCGGGTGGTCGAGCCGGAGTGGGAGATCCACCGCGACGGGTGGGGAGAAGCGGCGGAGGGCGCGGTGCTGCTCGAAGCAGACCTGACCCCGAAGCCGGTGCGGTGGCGCCGGTGGGAGGCGGGCAACCCGGCGTGGGTGGTGCGGGTGGTGGCGGTGTGCGCTCCCGGGGGTGAGGGCGGGCTGGACTGCGACGGCGAGGTGCGGCGGGTGATCGAGAGCGCGGTCAACACCGCGCCGCTGCCGGGGATCCGGGCCCGCTGAACCGCCTCTCGATTTGCGGGGGCAAAAACTCTGGGCCGCTGCAGAAGGTGTGTATCCTTTTTCGTCCATGACCACGCCCCCCCTCGCGGAAGGAGGTCTTCACGCACTGGTGCAGCAATGCGCCGCGGAAGTGAAGCTGCGGGCCCCCGGCTTCCAACCGGCGGTGGCGGTGATCCTGGGCAGCGGGCTGGGCGGCTTTGCGGACACCCTCACCGACCAGGTGGTGATTCCGTACGCCGAGCTGCCGCACTTTCCCCGTTCATCGGTGCCGGGGCACGCGGGGCGGCTGGTGCTCGGCCAGCTCAACGGCCAGAGCGTGATGGCGATGCAGGGCCGGGTGCACTTCTACGAGGGCTACGCGCCGTGGCAGGTGGCGTTCCCGGCGCGGGTGCTGTGCAGCTTCAAGCCGAAGGTGCTGGTGGTGACCAACGCGGCGGGGGGAATCAACCTCGACTTCAAGGTCGGCGACCTGATGGCGATCAGCGACCACCTGAACCTCTCGGGCTGGAATCCGCTGGTGGGGCCGAACGACGAGCAGCTGGGCCCCCGGTTTCCGGACATGAGCCACGCCTACGAGCCGCTGCTGCTGGCGCTGCTCCAGTCGTGCGCGAAGCACGAGGGAATCCCGCTGCGACACGGGGTCTACGCCCAGCTGTCGGGCCCTTCGTACGAGACGCCGGCCGAGATCCGGATGCTGCGCACCGTCGGCGCGGACGCGGTGGGAATGTCGACGGTGCCCGAGGTGATCGTCGCCTCGCACATGGGCGTGCCGGTGGCGGGGGTGAGCTGCATCACCAACCTCGCGGCGGGGATCGGCAGCCACCCGCTGTCGCACGAAGAGGTCTCGCAGACCGCCAACCTGGTGAAGGACGTCTTCCTGCGCCTGCTCGGCCGTTTCATCGTAGAAGCGGCGAAGCATGGCTGATCAACGAAAGAGCGGAGTGCCGGTGAGCAAGGAACCGCAGGGCGACGAGCGGCGCGAGAGCCCGCGGGTGCCGATGACGTTCCTGGTGCGGGACGTGGTCGAGGGCGGCGGCTACCTCGAGCGCGAGGGAGACCTCTCGCTGGGCGGGATCTACTGGAAGGGGAAGTCTCCGCCGTCGGGCACCCAGGTCGAGGTGCGGTTCCGGCTGCCCGGGGTGCCCAAGGAGATCCGCGCCCGGGGAGAAATCATCCGGGTGATGGAGAAGGGGCCGGACCTCGATTTCCACGTCCGGTTCCTCGAGCTGGACGTCGCCGACGAGCTGGCGATGGCGCGGCACATCGAGAACTACGCCCGCTCGCATTAGTCCCGCTTCAGATCCCGCTTCAGCTCGCGCTTCCCCTTGCGGTGCAGCTCTTCCTGCCGGAGCGCCTCCAGCTGCGCCTGCACCGCGCCCCGCACCCGCAGATCGAGCTCGGTGGCCCGGTTGTGGGTGGATTCGGGAAGGGGGATCGGCTGGCCGACGAGGTAGCGCAGCTCGGCCGGCCAGGGGATGTGGGGCACCGGGCCGAAGGCGACTCCCCACGGAAGCGAGAGGTGAATCGGCCAGATCTCGGCGCGGGCGAAGCGGCGCAGGCCGAGCTTCCGGGCGATCCAGTTTCCCGAGGTGAGGACCCGCAGGGTGTCGTGGGCGCCGGCGTGGGCGACCGGGACGATCGGCACGTTCATCTCCAGCGCCAGCCGGGCGTAGCCGGTGCGGCCGGCGAAGTTGAGCTGGTAGCGCTGGGTGTACGGACGCCAGACCTCGACGTCTCCTCCCGGGTAGACCAGCACGTCGCGGCCGCTGGCGAGGACGTTGCGGGCGGCGCTGCTCGAGGCGCGCAGCACCCCCAACCGCTCGAAGATGCGGGCGGTCTGCGGCAGGGCGAACAACAGCTCGTGGGCGAGGATGTGGAGCGGGCGGGCGGTGCCGAAGTGCTCGTACCAGGCCAGCGCCAGCCCCCAGACGTCCGGAGTGGTGGTTCCTCCCGAGTGGTTCGAAACGAGCATGACCTGCTGGGAGGCAGGAATGAGCTCGAGACCGCGAATCGACACCCCCAGGTACTTGCCCGGGCCGAAGACTTTGCGCGCCCCGCCGCGCACTCTGTCGACGAACGCGGGGTCGAAGCCGGTGACATCGGTGCCCCAGGTGTGGCGCATCGCCTCAGCGGCCCAGCCCGCCAGACTCCCCTGGCCGGACTGGCTCTTGTCTGACACGTTGGGGGCAGTTCGATGAGTGGCCTGGTTGAGCATTTGGCGCGGTCCGGCCTCGTCCTGGTGCAAGGGTATGGCCACCGTTACGTGCCGACCTCGGTCGGGCGGGTCCACGTTCTGGAGAAGGAGCAGCACGGGGGGTTGCCTCCGCTGGTGCTGCTGCACGGGCTGAGCTCGGCGGGGGTGCACTACTACCGGGTGCTCAAGCACCTCGCCCAGATGTCGCGGGTGGTGCTGCCGGATCTTCCCGGCCACGGGTTCTCGGACGTGCCCGGCCGGTTCGACGAGGAGGCGATGATCGCCGGGCTGTTCGAGGCGCTGGACGCGGTGATCGATCGCCCGGCGGTGCTGTGCGGGACGTCGCTGGGCGGCTACCTGGCGCTGCGCTACGCGCTGGCGCGGCCCCAGAAGGTGCTCGGCCTGGTGCTGGCTTCCCCCGGCGGAGCGTCGATGGGCGCGGAGGAGCTGCGGCTGCTGCGGGCGAGGTTCCGGCTCGGCAGTCACCGCGAGGCGCTCGACTTCGCCGACGCGCTGTTTGCCCGCCGCAGCCGGATTCGCCACCTCTACGCGGTCGGCCTGCGCCGGTACTTCCAGCTTCCGCAGACCCTGGCGGTGCTGGAGGGGATGACGCTCTCGCAGCTGTTCCTGCCCGGGCAGCTGAAGGTGCTGAGCATGCCGGTGCTGCTGCTGTGGGGCGGGCACGAGCGGATCCTGCCGCTCAGCCACCTCCAGTTCTTCGTCGAGAACCTGCCGGCCCACGCCCGGGTCGAGCGGCCGGCCGGCTGGGGCCACAGCCCGTTCCTCGATGACCCCGAAGGGTTCGCCCGGCGGCTGGTGACGTTCGCCGCGGCGCTCTGACTATTGGGCGAGCCGCTTCTGCACTTCGGCGATCACCCCGGAGTAGCCGACCTGCATCAGGTG
>JAGSPQ010000528.1 GCA_018262385.1 Myxococcaceae bacterium
ACAGCCCGTGGGCGCAGCGCGGCTCGGCGCCGACCGCGATCGCCTTCCCGCCGACGCTGGCGATCAGCGCCGCCAGCGCCTTCGCCTCGACCGGCTCGCCCACCACCGCGATCTGATCGCCGGGCAGCAGCCGGTGAACCCGGATCATCCGGCTCACCGCGCGCGCGGCGAACACCCCGGGCAGATCGTTGTTCTCGAAGGTCGGCAGCTGGGGGTGCCCGCCGTTCGCGAGCAGGATCGCCTTCGCGTAGAGCTTGGTCAGCCGCTCGCCGTCGGTGAGCGCGAGGAAGCGGCCCTGCTCGTCCTCGAAGAGCCCGACCGCGCTCGAGCGCAGCAAGAGCTTCGCTTCCGGAGCGGCCCACTGCGCGGGGGCGCCAAACTCCTCGGGGGCGACCACCAGCCGGCCGCCGAGGAAGGCCTCCCGCTCGATCAGCAGGTACGGCGCTCCGGCGGCCTCGAGCGCCTGGGCGGCAGCCAGCCCGGCGGCGCCGCCCCCGACGATCGCCAGCTCGCAGCGCAGCGTCTGGGCCGGGGGGCGCGGGGGGGCGGGCGTCTCGGGCAGCGTCCCCAGGCCCGCCAGCTGGCGCGCCACTTTGGTCATCACCTGCTCGGCGATCGGCACCCCGGCGAACATCTCGTGGTGGTTGAGCCCGCGGGGAAACAGCCAGTCGGTGATCGCGAACAGGTCGACCTGCGCGCTCGGAAACGCGTTCTGCCGCTCGAGCCGCATTCCGGGATGCACGGTGGTCTGGCAGACCGGGACGTTCGGCACCCCGTCGACCCGCATCAGGCACTGGGCGCAGGCGCCGGTGAGGCAGAACGGGCCGCGGGGCCGGTGGTACTTGATGCTGCGGGAAAAGATCGTCTCGCCGGCGGCGAGCAGGCTGCAGGCGGTGTTCTCGCCCGCGCGCGCGGAGATCGGTTGTCCATCGAGCTCGAGCGAGGTGTCGGGTCGGGCAGCGTCGAGGCGGCGCATGGGCCTCGCCTCTTAGGCGAATCAGCGCTTGAACGCCGGACGAATCAGCGTGCTTTCGTCGCCGGCTTCTTCGGCCAAAACGGTCAACTTCTGGTTGGTGGTCCGCAGCCGCCGCGACAGCTCGCGGCAGAGGTTCTGGAGCACCATCACGTACCCGGCGACGTCTTCGTTGTAGAGCCGGTAGAGCTCCTTGTTCCCCAGCACCAGCAGCACCGTCGGCTTCTCGATCTGCACCGTCGCCGACCGCTTCATCACGTCGATCAGCGTCATCTCTCCGAAGAACTCGCCCGCCCCCATCCGGATCAGCTTCGTCCGCCGGGGCCCGGGGAGGCTCTGGCGGTAGACGACCGCCTCGCCCGACCGCACCACGAACATCGTCCGGCCAGGGTCGCCCTGCTTGCAGACCTCGTCGCCGGCCTGCAGTTCCTTCACCGTCATCATCGAGATGATCTTCTCGAGGGTCTTCTGCTCGAGCCCGCCGAACAGGGCGATCGTCGGCAGGAAGGTCAGCAGATCGGCGACGTCTTTCGGCATCAGCGCTGCCCTCCCCGGGTCAGTAGGTTGACCGCTTCGCCCAGGCCTTCGAGGGTCAGAGGGTACATCGCGAACACCCGCCGGATGACCTCGATCGTCGTCTGCCACCATTCCCGCGGGGGCTCGGGGTTGAGCCACACCGACTGGGGAAAGCGCTCGACCAGCCGCATCAGCCAGACCACGCCCTCGGCGTTGTCTTCCCCCCAGCCCGAGGTGCCGGTCAATTCCCAGGGCGCCATCAGCGCGTCGCCGACCACGATCAGCTTCCAGGTGGGGTTGGTCTCGGCGAACAGCTGGCCCAGGCTGATCGGCTCGCGCAGCTGCGCGTTCTTGTAGACCCGCCCGTAGACGCAGTTGTGGAAGTAGTAGGTGTGCAGCTCTTTGAAGTGGGTCGCCTTCTTCGCCGCGGTGAACAGCCGCGAGACGGTGTCGGCGTGGGGATCCATCGAGCCGCCCACGTCCATCAGCAGGATCACCCTGGTGTTCGACTTGCGGGGCGGGCGGGTCACCACCTCGAGGTCCCCCAGGTTGCGGGCGGTCTGCTCGATCGTCTCGTCCAGATCGAGCTCGTCCGCCCGGCCTTCCCGCGCGAAGGCCCGGAGCTTGCGCAGCGCGAGCGCCAGCTGCCGCACGTCGAGCACCAGATCGTCGCGGTAGTCGCGGAAGTGGCGCTCGGTCGCGACCTCGATCGCCCTCCGGTTGCCGCCTGCTCCTCCGACCCGGATCCCGTCCCGCGGCGCGCCGCTGTGGCCGAAGGGCGAGGTGCCGCCGGTGCCGATCCACTTGCTGCCGCCGTCGTGGCGCTCTTTCTGTTCCTTCAGCCGTTCCTCGAACATCTTCTCGAGCGTGGCGCGATCGAGCTGCTCGAGCAGCGCCCGCTCTTCCGGAGTGAGGGTCGGCCTCTTCCGCGCGGCGTCCTTCAGCCAGTCGAGCAGCTGCTGCTGGATCTGCAGCGCCGAGATCTCGACCCCCTTGAAGTGCTTGGCGAACGCCTGGTCGAAGGCGTCGAGCTGGGTCTCGCTGTGCACCAGCAGCGAGCGCGCCACGTCGTAGAACCCGTCGAGCGAGCTGTCGTGCAGCCCCGCTTCGAGCGCCCGGGCGAGCGCGACCGCTTCCTGGGTGCCGACCGGCACCTTCAGCGCGCGCAGCTCGTACAGGAAGGGGATGAACATCAGGGGTCACTCAAGCGCGGCTGCGTTTGCCCCCCGCGAAGGCCTCGCCGAAGGCCTGCAGATCCTGCTCGCGCTTGAGCAGCGCGCCGAGGAAGGGCAGGTGCTCGTCGAGCTTGAGGCTCTTGGTGCCGGTGGCCTTCAGCGCGGCGAGCCAGTCGATCAGCTCCGAGGTGCTGGGGCGCTTGCGCAGCCGGGCGAAGGTGCGCAGCTCGAAGAAGATCTGCAGCGCCTGGTCGACCAGCCGGGCGTCGAGCTCCGGGTGGTGGACGTCGACGATCCGCCGCATCAGCGCCTGGTCGGGGAACTCGATGAAGTGGAAGACGCAGCGGCGCAGGAACGCGTCGGGCAGATCCTTCTCGTTGTTGCTGGTGATGATCACCACCGGGCGCTGGGCGGCGACGATCTCCTCGTCGGTCTCGATGATCCGGAAGGTCATCCGATCGAGCTCGTGGAGCAGGTCGTTGGGGAACTCGAGGTCCGCCTTGTCGATCTCGTCGATCAGCAGCACCCGGCGCTCTTTGGCCGCGAACGCCTCTCCCAGCGGCCCCAGCTTCAGGTACTTCTTGATGTCCCGCACGTCGTGGTCGTTGAAGCGCGAGTCGTGCAGCCGCTGCACCGCGTCGTAGACGTAGAGGCCGTCCTGGGCGCGGCTGGTGCTCTTCACGTGCCAGGTGAGCATCTTCAGCTCGAGCGCCTTCGAGACTGCCTCGGCCAGCAGGGTCTTGCCGGTGCCGGGCTCTCCCTTCACCAGCAGGGGCCGCTGGAGCGCGAGCGCGCAGTCCACCGCCGATCGAAGGCCTTCGGAGGTGAGGTACGAATCTGTTCCTTTGAAGCGCATGCGGCTCTCCTACTCGATTTTCAGCGAGGAGAGCGAGAGGTCGAGCTGCGACTCTTTGGCGCCGAAGGCCGCCTCGCCGGTGGTCATCGAGATGAGCAGGTAACGGTCTTTGAGCGGCAGGTAATAGTGAAGCGCCCGCTGCCCGTTGCCGGCCAGCACCCAGCGCGCGACCTTGCCGGCGGGGATGTCGCCCAGCCGGCCGCTGATCCGCTTCGGCAGCGGTTCGACCTTCGCCCCGCCCAGCGCGGTGAGCAGCAGGGTGTCGAGCTGGCCTTCCTCGCCCAGCGGCACCGGCGCGCCGGCGATTGAGTAAAGCTCGACCCCGCCGGTGAACGAGAGCCCGCCGGGGTGCTCGGCCGAAAGGCTGACTCCCCGGGGGGGCTTCCACGACAGCTGGTGGGCGGCCGACTTCACCTCGTCGCTCTTGCAGCCCGCCAGCGCGAGCGCGAGCGCGACCGCCACCCTCAGTCCACGGATCATGACCGCACTATGCTCGCGATCTGAGCCCCGCGCCGTTCCCAAGTTTCAGAGGATCTCTTCCCAGCCGGGGGAAGCGGCGAAGGCGGCGCGAATCAGCCCGACGTGCGAGTAGGCCTGGGGGAAGTTCCCCCACATCCTCCGGTTGGCGGTCTCGATGTCCTCGGACA
>JAGSPQ010000529.1 GCA_018262385.1 Myxococcaceae bacterium
CGCGCCGGTCGCGACCAGCAGCACCCCGGCGGCGACCGAGCCGACGAACCGCGGATCCTTCTGCAGCGACGGCACCGAGACGCTCGCCCGCGACTCTTCGGCCGCCTGCTGCTCGTCGAGCACCTTCTGCAGCGCGTCGTCCCGCTTCTGCTGCTCGGCCGGGAAGCGCTTCACCTTCTCGAGCATGTCGAGCGGCAAGCCCAGCGAGGCGAGCGTCGGCATGGTGGCCAGATCGTTCATCGCGCGCTTCACCGCCGCCTTCGCGTCGTCCCACGCCTTCACCCGCGACTCGAGCTTGAACAGCTCGGCCTGCAGGCCGTCTTGCCTGAACTGGATCTCGCCAATCGTCGGGCGCCGCCACCATGCTCGAGGCGAGCTTGGCTTTGGGCCTGGCCTGCTCGGCCCCGGCGACCTTTCCTTTCGGACGGCGGGTCGGCAGCTGCGCGAGGCTGAAGGCGAACAGCTGCTCGAAGGTGGTGCGCGGCGGCATCCCGACGCTCGAGCGGAGGACCTGCGCCATCTCGGCGGAGTCCTGGGTCACGACCTCGAACTGGTTGTTGGCGCGGTTGAGCTTGTGAAGGCTGCCCGCTCCGCCGAGGTCGCGGACCAGGCGCCAGGCGCTCTGATCGTTGCCCTGAAAAGAGAAGCCCGCCTTGCCGGTCTTGGCGCCCGCCGCGAGGAAGGCCGCATCGCCGCCGCGGCCGTCGGGAAAGCAGAGGGCGCTGAACAAGCCCGCCAGGGGGCTCAGCGTCTCGCCCGGGCTCTTGAGGATCAGGTAGCCGGTCTTCAGGGCGACACGCGCCGCCGGGGAGAACCCCCGCACCGACTGAGCCGCCAACTCCAGGAGAAGCAAGTGCCCTCCTCTCGAGCCTCTTTACTTGGGCGCCGCAGCAGCAGCGGGCGCCTCGTCCTCGCGATCTTCGAGCGAGTCGACCTTCGACGCCTTGCCGCGCAGACCGCGCAGGTAGAAGAGGCGGCCGCGGGCGACGTCGCCGCGGGCGAGAATGTCGATCGTCTCGTAGCGCGGGCTGTGGAGGGGGAAGATGCGCTCGACGCCGACGCCGAAGCTCATCTTGCGCACGGTGAAGGTGGCGCGAGCGCCGCCCTTCGTCTTGCGGATCACGATCCCTTCGAACGCCTGGACGCGCTCTTTCTCGCCTTCCTTGATCTTCCAGTTCACGCGAACGGTGTCTCCCGTGCGGAACAAAGGAGCGTTCTTGCGAATCTGACGGTCTTCGATGAACTGGAGCATCGCGGCTTGCATGGTCGACACCTTATGAAACAGGCCCCTGAAACGGGCGGATGGAAAATGGGACGGCGCGGATACCAGACTTGACCTTCGGCTTCAACTGTTGGCAAAAGGCCCGCGTTGTTTGTGCTGCGAACGACTTCGGGGCCCACCAATCGGGGTGGGATGCCGGGGATCGCAGATCCAGCTGTCAGGAGCAACCCATCATGGCAATTACCACCAGCACTCTCGAAGCAACCGCGCGCGAAACCTCAGGCAAGGGCTTCGCCCGCCGCACCCGGCTGGAAGGCAAGATCCCCGCGATCGTCTACGGCAAGCACCTGAAGGCGCCGGTCTCGATCTCGGTCGACCCCGCCGCGGTGCGGGCGGCGATCAACACCCCCCGCAAGCTCAACACCCTGATCAACCTCAAGATCGGCGGCAGCAGCCAGATGGTGATGCTGAAGGACTACCAGCAGGATCCGGTGACCCGCGCGCTGCTCCACGCGGACTTCATCGACGTGCGCGAGACCGATCAGGTCCGGGTGAAGGTCCCGCTGGTGCTGGTCGGCAAGGCGGTCGGCGTGGCGGAAGGCGGAATCCTCTCGCAGCAGCGCCGTGAGATCGAAGTGTACGCGCTGCCCAGTGCGATCCCCGAGAAGATCGAAGTCGACGTCACCGCGCTGAAGGTCGCGCAGGCGATGCACATCAACGACGTGCAGATGCCGGCCGGCGTGACGAACAAGTCGCACGTCAACTTCACGGTCGCGATCGTCGCGATCCCCGAGGCCGAAGTGGTCGCGGTGGTGGCGGCTCCGGTCGCGGTGGAAGGCGCGCCGGCAGGCGCAGCGGCAGGCGCGGCTCCGGGTGCAGCTCCGGGCGCGGCGGCTCCGGCGGCGGGCGACAAGGCGGCTCCGGCGGCGGGCGGCAAGGCGGCCCCGGCGGCGGCGGCTCCGAAGAAGAAGTAAGCCTCTTCGGCCTGAGTCGAACGAGTCTGAACTCCGCGGGCTGCCAGCAGGTGGCCCGCGGTTTTCATTTGAGGAGAACGCGTGAAGATCATCTGCGGGCTGGGAAACCCCGGGCGCGAGTACGAGCGCCACCGCCACAACATCGGGTTCCAGGTGGTGGAGGCGCTCTGCGCGCGGTGGAAGGCGCCGTTCACCTCTCACAAGTTCGAGGCCGAGCTGGCGACCGCCTCGTTCGCCGGCGACAAGGTGCTGCTGCTGAAGCCGCAGACGTTCATGAACATCTCGGGCCAGGCGCTGGCGGCGGCGGCGCGCTTCTACAAGGTGGGGGTCGAGGGGGTGCTGGTGGTGCACGACGAGCTCGATCTGCCGTTCGGCCGCCTTCAGCTGAAGCCGGGAGGCGGCAGCGGCGGCCACAATGGGCTCAAGAGCATCGCCGAGTCGTGGGGCGAGCAGGACTACGCGCGGCTGCGCTTCGGGGTCGGCCGCCCGCCGGGGCCGGGGCCCGATCGGGTCGTGGGCCACGTGCTCTCGAACTTCAGCACCGAGGAACAGCCGCAGCTGCCGGCGCTGATCGCGCGCGCGGTCGAGGGCTGCGAGCTGTGGGCGCGGGACGGGATGCAGAAGGCGATGAACGCCTTCAACCGGAAGGCCTGACCGAAGCTTCGGGGTGAAGCGACCATTCCCAGCTCGAGTCCCGGCCAGGCTCGGGCAGCTCGCCGGTGCGGGCGAAGCCGAGGGTCTGCAGGATCCGGGTCGACGGGTCTTCTTCGGGCCGGGTCCGGGCGGTGACGGCGAGGCCGGGCAGCGCGGCGGTGGCGATCCGGATCAGCGTGCGCGCCATCTGGGTGGCGACCGCGCCGCTGGGGTCTGCCCTGAAGGTGACCCAGGCGATCTCGACCCGGTTCTCGCGGGGCGCAGCGGTGAAGCCACAGCCGCCGACGCACCGCTCACCGCGGAAGGCGAGGTAGCCCGTCCACGGCGGCTCGAAGCCAAGGGCCTGGTAGCGCGCCGCCGTCGAGGTGAGGACCTCGGCCGCCTCGGCGGGCAGCACGCCGGGCGCATTGCCGTCGGCGTTGATCGGCACCAGGCGGATCATCCGTAGCCGCTGCCCGAGTCGGGAAAGTCGTTCGGGAAGACGAAGTTCGTCATCGAGACGGAGAGGCTGATCGACTCGGAGCGCACGTGGTGCCAGTAACCGGCAGGGATGAGCAGCGCATCCCCCGGGCCGACCTCCGCTTCGAGCACCTTGAGCTGGCGGGCGAAAGGGTAACGGGCGTGATCGGGCCGCTCGAGATCCATCGGCGAGTAGTACGAGACGACGTCGTCGAGCAGCTCGCTGTAGAGCGGCGAGACGAGCTTGAAGCGCTTGCGGCCCCGCACCTGGCAAAACAGGATGTTCGCGGTGTCGTGGTGGAGCGGGGTGATCGTCCCTCCCGGCCCGAGCCAGAGGTAGACCGAACCGGGGATCCGCTTGCGATCCATCATCCCGCCGAAGAAGCCGATGTCGTCCAGCAGCGGGGCCAGCTGAGGCGAGGAGAGCCCGTCGTTGTTGGCGACCAGGTAGCGCTCGTTGCTGGTCTTCACCTTCGAAATCCAGTCGACGAAGTCACCCAGCCGCATCGACTCGCTGATCGCGTGGACGTTCAGATCGTAGAACTCGGTCGAGGTGCGCTGGTGGGCGATCTTCAGCGGCACCTCGCCGAACCTCTCTTTGAGGAAGGGCAGCGTCCACCGGCGCAGCGCGCGCCAGTCGCCCATCATCTTCGTCAGCACCACCGGCTGCTGCTGCGCGTAGTACCGCTCGAGGAACTGCTGCCGGCCCAGGCGGGGGATCCGCGGCACCTTCCGCTCCGGAGCGCCGAGCTGCTCGAGCGACCGCCGCACCCGCGCGTGCCAGGCCAGCCGGGAGGACCGCTCGGCGAGGTTGAGCGCGATCGCCCCCAGCGGATGGCGGCCCAGCTGGGTGATCAGCGTCGAGACGGTGCGCGGCGGCAGCTTAAGTGTGCGGGCAATCACCCCAGCCGGATTTCCCTCGTAGTGAAGCTCGACCACTCGCGCTAATTTCTGGGGATCGGCCGGGATGCGCATCGGGGCATCTGACTCGCTCGCATTCCTTCTGAGAAGTCCGCTTTGCGCTTTGAGCTTCGCCGTTGGGTTAAGCAGTCAATCGTCCGTCGCACCCCTGGAGGGGTATGCCCATTCGCTCTGGTCCGTTGAAGTCGAGTCGCCCGCA
>JAGSPQ010000530.1 GCA_018262385.1 Myxococcaceae bacterium
GCAGGAGGCCACCGCCCGCGAGGTGGATCGCAACGGCGCCCGGCCGACGATCATCTCGCGCACTTTGGCGATCTGGGCGACCGGGATGTATGACGCCTGGGCCGCGTACGACGAGAAGGCGGTCGGCACCCGGCTGGGCGGAAAACTTCGGCGGCCGGCGAAGGAACGCACCGCCGAGAACAAGCACAAGGCGATCAGCTACGCCTCCTACCGCACGCTGCTCGACGTCTACCCGCTCGAGAAGGCGTACCTCGACGCCGAGCTGAAGAAGCTCGGCTACGACCCGGCCGACGTCTCGACCAACCCGGCGACGCCGCAGGGGGTGGGCAACCTCGCCGCCCAGGCGGTGCTCGACTACCGGCGCCACGACGGCGCCAACCAACTGGGCGACGAAGCGGGCGGGGGCGACGCGCCGTACTCCGACTACACTTTCTACCGGCCGATCAACTCGGCCCAGAAGTGCGTCGACCCCGATCGCTGGCAGCCGATCGCGTTCGACAAGAAAGACGGCGGCAAGGTGACGCCCGGCTTTCTCACTCCGCACTGGTACCGGGTGAAGCCGTTCGGGCTTTCGAGCGCGGCCCAGTTCCGGCCCGGGCCTCCTCCCCTGGTGGGCTCGGAGCAGCTGAAGAAAGAGACCCAGGAGTGCATCGACTTCAACGGCAACCTCACCGCGCAGCAGAAGGCGACCGTCGAGTTCATGCGCGACGGGCCGCGCTCGACCGGGCAGTCGGGCCACTGGCTGCGGTTCGCCCAGGACGTCTCGCGCCGCGATCACCACGGGCTCGACCGCGACGTGAAGCTGTTCTTCGCGGTCGCCAACGCGGCGATGGACGGGTTCATCGCCTGCTGGGAGACCAAGCGCTTCTACGACTCGTCGCGGCCCTGGACGCTGGTGCGGCACCTCTTCAAGGGGAAGAAGGTCAAAGGCTGGCTCGGGCCGGGCAAGGGGATGGCGAGCGTCGAGGCCGGGCAGTGGCTGCCGTACTCGCCGTCGACCTTCATCACTCCGCCGTTTCCCGGCTTCCCCTCGGGCCACAGCACGGTCAGCGCCGCGTCCGCCCGCACCCTCGAGCTCTTCACCGGCAGCGACACCTTCGGCTTCGTCGAGAAGCGGCCGTGCTGCGCGCTCACCGAGCCCACTCCGGGAGAAGAGGTGACGCTCGAGCTGCCGACCTTCAGCGCCACCGCGGCGATGGCCGGGATCTCGCGGGTGATGGGCGGGTACCACATCCAGGCGGACAACGTGGAGGGGCTGGCGATGGGGCGGAAGATCGCCGACCACGACTGGGCGTACGCGCAGGCGCTGTTCGAGGGCACCGCGAAGCCGCGGCCGTGATCGCTACTGGCAGGCGAGCGCCGAGGTGCTGCAGGTCTTGCCCGTCGCGGTGCAGTCGACGCACGCCGCGCCGTTGAACCCGCAGTTGGCGTTGCGGTCGCGAACCTCGACCACGCAGCGGCCGTCGCTGGTGCAGCAGCCCGAGCAGTTGGCGCTGCCGCAAGGGCCGCAGGCTCCGCTCGAGGCGCTGCAGCGATCGGTGCCGCTGCACGGCGCGCAGAGCTTGCCCCCCAGGCCGCAGGCGTCGGCGGTCGTTCCCGCCTGGCACGCTCCGCTCGCGTCGCAGCAGCCGGCGCAGGACGCGCTGCACGGCGGAGCGCCACAGGTACTCAGCAGCAGCAATCCGGCGAGCGCGATGGCGGCCAGTCGCATCTGCGCCTTCAGCCGCACTGCGGAACGGTCCACACCGGGCCAGCGTCGGCTGCAAGCGGCCGGCAGACCAGCCAACGAACGGTTCCGCCGTCGGGCCCACACGCGTTGCACTCGCCGGAGGGGTTCGAGCAGGCCTGACCGGCATCGGCGGTAACGCAAGGGTCGCTCGCCGCCACGCAGGCCGTGTTGGGGTGGCAATCACCGAAGCAACCGCTCAGGGCCAGCAGGGTCATCAGTGGGGGCAGGAATCTTCGCATCGCCAGGGAGGCAAGCCTCGCACAGGATCCTCGCCGACGGTCTGCTCGGCGCGGTGGTCAATCAGCCGGAAAAGACGAGGGTGATCGCCTTCTCCGGGCAGGCGGTGACGCACAGCCCGCACGCCAGACACGCGTCGGCCTTCGGGGTGTAGGCGGTCTTGCGGCCGTGGGCGACGCTCTTCAGCTTCGCCAGCAGACCGAGCTTCGCGAAGTCGGCGTCGTCGATCCGCCGCACCTCGAACACGTCGTAGGGGCACACCTCGACGCAGTCGCGCTTCCCCTCACACTTGCTGCGATTGACCACCGGGCGCAGCGGCTTGCCGCTGCAGTCGGGCGCGCTCACCGGTGCGCCGCCTCCGGATGGAGCAGGTTCCCGAACCGATGGGCGACGAACGGGGTGCGATCCGGCGGCCCTTCCGCCCAGCGCCAGTCGCTGTCCTCCACCTGCTGCTGCTTGAACAGCACCAGCGACGAGCGGGTGCCGTAGCCGAAGTCGGGGACGTGGACGCAGGGGCTGTCGAGCGGCGCCTCGGGCCGGTGGATTCCCAGCAGCGCCTGCAGCTGCTCGGCGGTCGGCGTCGGCCCCAGCTCGGCCAGCCGCTCGCGGATGAAGCGCGCCCGCTCGGGCTCGTCGGCGGCGGGCATTGGCGCCGGCACGGTCAGCGACGCGCCGAACGAGCGCTCGGTCAGCACGTGGAGGCCGGGCAAGAGCGGCTGCGAGTGGAGGCGCGCGCCGTCGCTCCAGCTGATGAAGCCCTCGAGGCCGTCGGAATAGAACAGATGGAAGGGGTTGAACCGCTCGGGCGAGAGCGTGCCCAGCCAGGCGTGCAGCGCGGAAGGGGAGCTCTGGCGCAGCGCCTCCAGCACCAGGTGGCCGCGCGACTCGCGCGCTTCGTCCTTCGGCGCGCCGAAGCGGTTGGTGACCGCGACGAACAGCCCCCGGGCGGTCAGCCCGAGCCAGCTGCCCCCGCCGGCCTCGTCGCGCGGGGCGACGAACTGCTCCCCCGGCCACCGGCGCGGGCCGCTCGCCGGGCGCACCAGGACCTCGTCGCGGTTGGCGGCGACCCAGAAGCGGCCCTCGCCCGACAGCTGGGTGATCACGGTGCACATGCCCGATGCCTAACCCGGTTCGCTTTCACTGACACCTCAGGCGAGGCCCTTAAAATAACTCGAAGTTTCAAATCGCTGACAAGTGCCATTGACAAACGCCAGCGAGCTTTTGGTATAAGACCCCCGCCGTGAGAGACAAACAGCGAGAAGAGACGCGTCGCCGGGTGTACCGCGCAGCGCTCGAGATTTTCCGCCGGGACACGGTCGCCGGCTGCCGCATCGACGACATCGCCCAGAAGGCGGAAGTCAGCCGGGGCGCCTTCTACTTTCACTTCGCCACCAAAGACGACGTGCTGATCGAGCTGCTGCGCGAGGGCGAGCTGCCGGTCGCCGAGGCGATCAGCGCGCTGCCCGAGAGCGCCTCGCTCCAGCAGGTGCTGGACGCGGTCGACGAGTCGCTGGCGAAGTTCTGGGAGAACGAGCGGACCCTGCTGCCCGACGTGGCCACCGTCGCGCTGCGGCTGTACGCGGTGGTCGACGCCCGCGACGCCCAGCCGGTGCGCACCGCGCTGGCCCACCGCTTCCGCCTCGCCTCGGAACGGGGAGAGCTCTCGCCGGTGCTGCCTCCCGAGGTGCTGTCGGACTTCTTTCTGGCCAACTCGCTGTCGGCGATGTTGGCCTGGTGCGCGAACCCCGCGCTCGGCCTGCCGGTGGTCCTCAACGGGGTCGGTCATCTCTTTCTCGAAGGGGCTCGAGGCCGCGGGCCGGGTGAGTGAGGGGCGTCAGGGTCGGCTTGATTGACCCTGACGGCGGCCGAACGAACCGAAAGGAACGGAGCACAGCATGCGCAGAACAATCCTCACGTGCGCGGGCACGCTGGGAGTCCTTTTCTCCAACCTCGCGCTCGCCGATGCCCAGCGGCTGGACCTGCTCCATCTGGAGCGGGACGACGCCGGCGCGCGCAAAGAGTCGCTGATGCTGGCGGCCGAGATCGAGCAGAGCGCTTCGCCGCCGTTCGAGCTGGTGTGGCGGGCGGCGCGGGTCCACTGCTGGGAAGCGGACCTCGCCAACCGCAGCCTGGCCAGTGAGGCGGCAAAGCAACACGCGCAGCGCTGCTGGGACCTGGGCGACGCGGCGGC
>JAGSPQ010000027.1 GCA_018262385.1 Myxococcaceae bacterium
GGATGCTGGGCCTGGGTCGACTTCGTCCAGCTCACCTGAAGGCCCGCCGCGTCGAAGCGCGCGGCCAGCGAGCCCGGCGCGCGCAGCCCGAGCAGCTCGGCGAGGTTGGACATCAAGAGCCACCCTTCCCCGCCGGGGCCCAGGTGCCCGGCCAGCCCGGCGAGAAAGCCGTCGAGGAAGGCGCTGTTCTCGTCGAAGACCGCGCGATCGAGCCGGTTCTTCGGAGGCTCGGGGATCCACGGCGGGTTGGCGACGACCAGGTCGGCGCGGCCGGGGGGAAACAGGCTCTCCTCGCGCGCTTCGAAGCGGCCCGCCAGCCCGAGCCGCTGGGCGTTCTCGATCGCGCAGGCGACCGCGCGCGGATCGACGTCGGTGCCGATCGCGTGGGTGGCGCCGCGCTGGAGCAGCAGAAACGAGAGCACCCCGGTGCCGGTGCCGAGATCGAACACCCGCTTGCCTTCGGGCGGCGGCGCCTCGAGCAGCAGGTCGACGTACTCCGAGCGGGTGGGCAGAAAGACCCCGTAGTGGGGGTGCAGCTTGCCCGGCAGCCCGCGCACCGCCAGGCCCTTGCGGTACCACTCGGCCGCGCCGAGCATTCCGATCAGCGCCTTCAGCGGCACCACCGTCGGCAGCGCGGCCGGGCCCCAGACGGCGGTACACGCCTCGGCGACGTCGGGCGCGTTCTTCAGCTGGGCCAGCCGGTATTTCGGATCCAGCTTCACCACGATCCGAGAAAGGGTCTCGTGCTCGCGCAGCCGAGCCGCCCGCTCGGCCCGGAACTCCTCGAGCGCCGATCGGTTCTCGGGCCGGCGGCCGCCGCCGAGCTTGCGGCCCATCGCCGCCAGCAGCTGCCGCGCGTTGCGGAAGTCGCCCTCGTAGAGCAGGTGCTCGTTCTTGACCCGCTTGAGCGCCGCCTGGGCGTTGAGCCGGTCTCCGACCCGGGCGAGCTTCGCCGGCGGCGGGGCCCCGCTCTCGGAGCGCCACAGCAGCTCGACGCCGCCGTCGCTGAAGCGGACCTCGGGGTCGATCGCGCTCACCGCTGACGGCGCACGCGACGTCGCAGCAGCGGCGCGCCGAGCAGCGCCAGCCACCACAGCTCGGCAGCCCCCGCGGAGCAGCCGCAGCCCGTCCGCGCCGCCGCGCCCAGGGGCGTCGGGTAGGTCTCGACGATGACGTTCGCCGGGGGAGGAGTCCCGGCGTCGGGCGGCGGCTGCGTGCCCGCATCGGGGACGGCGGTGCCGGCGTCGATCACCGTGCCCGCGTCGGGGATGACCACGCAGCTGTCGGCCTCGACGAACGAGTAGGCCAGGTCTGAAGTAGAGCTCGCCGCCGCAGGGCACGTCGATCAGCGCGGTGCCGCTCATCGTGCCGCCGCCGGCGGTCGGCACCACGCTCTTGTCGGCGTCGTGGGTCAGCGTCTGCCCCGCGCGGGTGAAGGTGATCGGCTGGTTGGCCTTGGCGAGCAGCGCCAGCCGCGCCGTGGTGCTTCCGCCTCCGCTGAAGTACGGACCGCTGAGGGTCACGCTCTTGGCTCCCTTCGGGACGCGGATCTTCATCTGGTACGGGCCCGGCACCCCCTGCCCGCTGCCGAGGGCGGCGTAGGCGGAACCGGAGATGATGTAGACCTTGCGCGGGCTGGGGATGCTGGTGACGTCGAGGACCTTCGAGCAGCTGGAGACGCCGCGGGCGTCGAAGATCTGCTTCATCTGCGCCTGGGCCAGCGGCAGCGCGGGGAACGCCAGGCCGACCGCGCTGGAGATGATCGCGGCCGCCTTCTCGAAGCCGACGTTGGGCGGGAACGAGACCAGCGCGGCATAGAACGCAGCGTCGAAGGTGCGGCCCTGATCGGTGCCCTGGAACGCGGTCGCACGCGCCTGCCAGATCGCGCCGGCGAAGTGCTGGCTGTCCTGGTGCGATTCGCCCCACAGCACGTCGGGGCACTTGTCGGTGTTGTTGGCGTTGCGCAGCGCCGCGCTGCCGAAGTCGGTGCGGGGGCCGACGTACTGACCGATCGCCGACTCCTGGCCGACCATGAACGCGATCACGTCGGCGACGCCCTCGTGGAGCGCCGACGACTCGTCATTCGACGAGCGGGCGTCGATCTCGACTCCGCGGTTCCAGTTGGAGGTCGAGTAGATCGCGCCGTGGCCGAACTCGTGCCACACCACCGGCGCGTCGTACGCAAAGTCCGCCTTGTCGCCCTGGTAGATCACCAGCGCGTCGGTGTCGAAGGCGAACTCGGGCACGGTGACCGCCTGCATGTTCTCGCGCGCGAGGAACATCGCGTTCTCGACCCGGGTCATCGTGTTGCTGACGTAGACGCCCTGGGCGTTGGGGCTCTGGGGGAAGGCCGGCTCGCTGGCATTGACCTGGATCGCCGGGACCTTGCCGAGCTTCGAGTCGCGCATCGCGAAGGCCGAGAACCCGGCGTCGGCGGTCAGCGGCCCAATCGAGAGGGCACGCAGGTAGTCGTAGACCTTGTTGACGTGGAAGTAGGCGTGTACCTCGGCAAACTCGTCGAAGTCGGCGGGCGACTGGGGGTTGGGGCCGGCACCGGTCGGAACATCGGTCGGCGCGTAGAGGTAGTTGCCGTTGGGGTTCACCGCCGGATCGTTGGTGGCCCGCTGGTACCGATCGCAGATCGCCAGGTCGTAGCTGACCGTGCCGCCGAAGGTCTGGAACATGCCGGTCGCGCGGCGGGCGGGGGCTCCGGCGTCGAGGTTGCAGTTGGCGGTCGGGCAGCAGTTGAAGGCGCGGATCAGCTCGCCGCTGAGCTTGCCGCCGTCGACCCCGGCCGGGAAGTGATCGAGCGTCACCGGGGCGAGCGGGGTCACGCCGACGCCGGTGCTCAGCCCGCCGGGGCTGGAGGCGTAGACGTTGGCCTCGAAGCCGTGGCGGACGCGATCCTCGCTCCACAGCACCGTGCCGTCGGTGGCGTCGATCGCCAGGTGCCAGTTCTGGGAGGTCTTCCAGGTGGGCACCCAGACGAAGTAGCCGGCGTGGAGCTCGTCGCCGACGGGGAACATCTTCTGCTGGTAGCCGCCGTAGGGGACGCCGCCGTTCTGGAACACCGCGCCCTCGATCTGGCGCGCGCCCGCCAGCAGCGCCTGGGGCCCGGTGAGGCTCCAGCTCAGCTTCACCCGGTCGTAGGAGCGGAGGCTGGAGGCGACCCGCACCACCCTGCCCTGCAGATCGAAGGTGACGATCACCTTGCCGCCATACACCTCGAGGCCATCGACGAGCTGGGGCAGGTGCACCGAGCCGCCGAAGCGGGTGGCGAACGTCTGGGCCGGACCCAGGCTGGAGGTGATCGGCAGGCCCAGCTCGGCGCGGTGGCTGAGGACGAACGCGCGGGCGGCCTCGCGCAGATCGCCGGCAGAGGGGCCGCTGAGCACCCCCTGCGCGAGGGCGATGTGCCCGTCGGGGGTGGGGACCACGTTCCAGGAAGGCTCGGTGGGCACGCCCAGCAGCAGCGGGGCGATGGCGAGGAGAGCGAACATGGGCGCCGCTGTAGCCCACGGGTCGGCGGGAGTCGAACCCGCCCGGGCGCTATTCCTCGCTGCAGGCGGAAGCGGGGCCCTACTGGAGCGTGAACTGGGTGATGTCGCGGCCCGAGCCCGCCGAGCCGTGGTCCGCCTGGCTGGGGGTGAAGCTGCCGCAGTAGTAGCGCGCGCTGCCGGCGGCGCGGACCTCGACCTCGTACTGCACCGGCTGACTGGCCGAGCAGTTCTGGTAGTAGTCGACCCGCACCTTGTAGGTGCCGAGGGTGGCCGGCTTGTTGGCCGGGTAGATCACGTTCTCGACGTTCACGTTGTCGAGGTTGCAGCCGGCGTTCGAGTCCAGATCGAGCCACCCCTTCGCGCCGCACGAGGCGGGCACCGGAATCGGAAACGGGATCGGGATCGGCGGCGGGCCGGCGTCGAAGTTGGTGTTGCCGTACCAGATCTCGCAGGTGCCGCCGTCGACCGGCTCGAGCACGTGGAGGTCGACGTCCTCCGACAGCGGGAAGCGCAGGGTCACCTGCACCGGCCCTCCGCTTCCGCGCAGCTCGCAGTAGCCCGCCAGGCAGGTGAAGCCGCGCGGACACTCGGTGGTGCACGGCGTCTTGTTGCCGGGGTTGAACGGCAGACAGTGGGCGCCCATCCCGGCGTCGTCCCAGACCACGGTCGGGACATAGCCGGCGTCGCTGCCGCCGCCCGTGCCACCGCCACTGCCGCCACCGGTTCCGCCCGCGTCCTCGGGCTGGCAGGTGTGGGTGGTGAGGTTGCAGGTGGTGCCGAAGGTCGGGCAGTCGGCGAAGTTGCGGCAGCCGACGCAGGCTCCGCTCGGCAGCACCGCCTGATCGCAGAACGGCGTCGGCGCCGTGCAGCTGGTCGAGGTGCAGGTGACGCAGCGGCCCTGCCCCGCGTTTCCGGCGGTGTCGCAGACGGGCTGGGTGCCCGAGCAGCCCTCGCTCGCCGTGCAGGTCTTGCAGGTGTTGCTCGAGGAGTCACAGACCAGCGCGCCGGTGCAGGCCGGGGTGCACACCGCCGGAGCGCCGCCGCCGGTTCCACCCCCGGTTCCGCCGTCGCTCTGCGCGCTGCCGCCGCCCGTGCCGCCTCCGGTCGAGGAGGAGCCGCCGCCGCTGCCGCCGGTGCCGCCGCCGGTAGCGCCCAGCACGCAGCGCACGAGCTTCGGATCGCAGGTGAGCGGAGAGACGCACTTGATCCCCTCACACGGGTCCGGTGCTCCGCACTGACAACCTGCCCAGCCAGCCGCGATCGCGGCGAGGACGACGAAGCGAAGTTTCATGGCGGTGGACATAGACCAAACCCACCGCCCGGCGCGAGTCGGCCCGGCCCGGCGGCTACTTGAGCGAGATCTTCATCAGTCCCTGCTTGCACTTGAGCGCCAGCTCGGTCGCGTCCGGGGCCTTCGCCTCGGCGTCCTTGTTGAAGGCTCCCGAGCGGATGGTCTCCGAGTCGCGGGGCTTGAGCTTCGCCATCACGTAGTGGGTCTTGTCCGGCTTGCGCACGTCGCAGCGCTGCCAGGTGACGTCGCCGGTGTTGTGGATGTCGACCCGGCCGCCGCCCATGTTCTCGGCGTAGCCCTTGAGCGTCCCGGGGCTGCGCGGGTTGGAGAAGAGGAACTTCGTCTCGCCCTCGTCGCAGGTGACCAGCACGTGGTCGTAGAGCGGCTCGGGCGGCCTGGGCGGGCTCTTGAACTTCAGGGTGATCACCGTGTCCTCGGAGTTCGAGGCCATCTCGCCCAGGTCGTAGGTGCGGCCGTCGTCGAAGCGCAGCTCGCACTCCGTCCAGCTGACGTCGCTGTCGTTGTTGATCACCACCCGCAGCCCGCTCGACAGCCGGCCCTTGAGCGCCGGCAGGTTCGAGGGCGCCTTCTCGGCGGCGGCGGGGGCCGGGGTGGGGGTCACCATCTTCGGCGTGGGACCCGCGGCGGCGAGCCGGGCGAACCGGGCGTTGGCCTTGGTCGCCTCTTCGTCGAGGGTGATCCGGGCGAGCGCGCCGGTGACTTCCATCACGATCGCGGTGCCGGCCGCCTTCTGGCCCGCGGCGTCGCTGAACATCGGGACCTCGGTTCCGACCGCGACCGGGTTCTTCTTGTCCGAGCGCAGGAAGAAGTTGCCCTTGTCCGAGAACACCTTCACCACGTCCTGGGACCAGGCGGCAGTGGAGATCAACAGCGCCAGCAGCATCGGGGTTCGCATGGAAAGCCTCACGGTTGAAGCGGCGATAGTCCGACTACGCGGAGGTTGTCGAGGCGATTTCGGTTCGTCGTGACGAAGGGGTCCAGGTGTCGGCGAGGAAAGTCTGCAGCTTCGGCTGATCTTTCTTCAGCAGCTCGCTCATCCGGCACTCGAGGATCAGCCCCGCCGCATTCAGCCCGCTCAGCGAGGCCCCGGGTACCCCGTGACCCATCGTGCTCGCTCCGCACAGCGTGAGGCCCTTGAACACCGAGGCCTGCTTGAAGCCGAAAGGCCCCAGCTGCCCGAGGACCTTCTCGGTGCCGTAGATGTTGCCGCGGGTGGCTTCGACGTAGTGGACGTTGGTCAGGGGCGAGCCGATGTCCTGGAACACCACCTTCTTCGTCAGCCCGGGGATGCCCTTCTCGATCGCGGCCAGCATCTTGTCGGCGATCTTCTGCTTGAAGGCGAGGTACTCCGGGCCGTGCTCGCCGGACTTGCCGTTCGCGTACTTCTCGAAGATCTCGTACGGCACGAAGGTGAACGCCTCGCCGGTGTGGTGCTTGCCGTTGAAGCTGCTCGGATCCTTGAGCGAGGTGATCGAGACGAAGATCCCCGGCAGCTCGTCGAGCTCGAGCACGTCGGGCCGCGCCATCGCGGAGTAGGCCGCGTCGGCGTCGAGGCCCGGGCACAACCAGTAGTTGCCCGAGTCGAGCCCCAGCCCCTTCACGTCGGCCTCGACGGCGAAGAACAGGCTCACCGCGGTGGTCGACCACTTCGTCTTGCCGAGCTTCTTGCGCAGGCCGCCGGGCAGCTGGGCGTCGCCGATCAGCCGGCCGTAGGTGATCGCCGGGTCGGCGTTGGAGACGACGTGTTTGGCCCGGATCTCGGTGCCGTCGGCGAGCTTCACCCCGATCGCGCGCTTGTTCTCGAGCAGGATCTGGTCGACCCGGGTCTCGAGCTTGATCACTCCGCCGGCGCGGGTCAGCGCGCGGGTCAGCGCCTTGGGCATCGCCGAGCCCCCGCCCTTCGGGTACCAGGCGCCCTCGAGGTAGTGGAGCGCGACCGTGGCATGGAGCGCGAACGGCGCGCGCGAGGGAGAAAGGCCGTGATCGCCGCACTGCACCGCGAGCAGCCCGCGCACCGCCGGATCCGAGATCCGATCGCGCAGGATCCGATCGAGGCTGTACATCCCGAAGCGGCCCATGTGGCGGGTGCGGTACGGCACCGTCAGCGTCTGCAGCAGCCCGTGGGTGTTCGCCAGCTCGCTCAGCTCGTCGCGCACCGTCTTCGACAGCTCGAGGAAGGCGCGGATCCCCTTCTGCTCGTGGGGGAACTTCGCGCACAGCCGCTCGATCAGCGCCTCCTTTCCGGCGGGGAAGTCGAAGGTGATCCCGCCGGCGCGGACGTGATCGTAGCCGTCGGGGTTGATCTCGAAGAACTGGAGGAACTCGCCCAGGCCCAGCCCTTCGAAGGTGGCGCGCATCTGCCCGCCTTCCTGCAGCTGCCCCAGGTAGTGAACGCCGGGGCTGAAGCGGTGGCCGCCGAGCGCGAAGCTGTGGGTCCAGCCGCCCGGCACGTAGTGCTGCTCGAGCACGACCACCTTCTGACCGGCCTGGGCGAGCGCGACCGCCGCCGTGAGGCCTCCCATCCCGGAGCCGATCACCACCACATCCACATCCACCATGCCCGCCGCATAGCCCAGCAGCCGCTTCGATGCTCGCGATTAGCCCGGGACGCAGGAAATCCCGTCGCCGCGCAGTACGCTCGCCAGTCATGTCCTCCTCTTCGAGCTTCCCGCTGGCGTTGAAGGTGTTCTTCTTCTCGCTGGTGGCCGGGGTGGGCGGGGGCTACGGCGCGTTCAAGCTGGCCGTGTTCCTGGTGCTCAAGTACTGGAAGGGCGAGAACGTCGAGCCGATCTCTTTGCTGATCGGGCTGATCGCGGCGCTGGTGCTCGGAGTCTGCTCGGCGGTCACGGCCGGGGTGCTCGCCGGCCGGGTCACCCGCAGCGCTTGAAGCTCAGTGCGCGAGCCACCCGGCGTCCATCGTCTGGGCGGTGCCGGTGATGCTCCAGGCCTCGCGCCGGCAGAGGAAGGTGACCAGGTGCGCGACGTCCTCGGGCTCGATCAGCCGCTTGATCGCGTTTCGGGTGAGCATCACCTTCTCGAGCACCTCGGCGGGGGGAATGCGGTGCACCCGGGCCTGGTCGGCGATCTGCTTCTCGACCAGCGGAGTGCGGACGTAGCTGGGGCAGATCGCGTTCACCGTCAGATCGGGGCAGCGCGCGCCGGCCTCGAGCGCGACGGTCTTGGTCAGGCCCAGCAGCCCGTGCTTGGCCGAGACGTAGGCGCTCTTGAAGGGCGAGGCGATCAGCCCGTGCACCGAGGCGATGTTGATGATCCGGCCCCAGCCGCGCTGGTACATGCCCGGCAGCAGGCCGCGGATGAGGGTGAACGGAGCGGTGAGCATCACCTGGAGGATCAGGTCCCACCGGGCGGGGTCGAAGCTCTCGATCGGGCTCACGTGCTGCAGGCCGGCGTTGTTGATCAGCACGTCGATCGGGCCGGCGGACTCCACCAGCGCCTCGACCGCGCCGCGGACGCCGAGGTCGGCGGGAAGGCGCTGCACCCCTTCGAGTGGGGCGAGCGCGTCGGACAGGCGCTCGGCGCTGACGTCGCTGGCGACCACCTGGGCGCCCTGGGCGTGGAGCTCGCGCACGATCGCCAGCCCGATTCCGGAGGCGGCGCCGGTGACCAGCGCGCGCTTGCCCTTCATCGCGGCGCTCATCGCAGGAACTCCTCGACCGCGCGGGCGGTGTCCGGGTGGTTCATCACCCCGTAGTGGTTGGCCTCGATCTCGACCACCCGGGCGCGGGGCGCGGTGTCGAGGAAGAGGTTCCGATCGGCGGCGGTGACGACGTCGCCTCCCGGAGCGAGCGGGATCGCCGCGCGCACCAGCAAGGTGGCGACGCCGACCCCGGACCACAGCTCGCGCACCTGGGTGCCGGCGGCGTAGCCCATGTCCTCGAGCACGGCGGCCTGGCTGGCGCGCTGCGCAACTCCGCCCGGCACCTCGACCAGGTCTTCCCGGTAGTGGGCTTCCCAGAACGGCCCCCAGGGGACGACCCCGGCGGCGCGCACCCTGGAGAGAAACGCCTCGGGCGACGGGTGCACCGTCCCCAGCCGGTTCACCGCCGCGAAGATCGGGGGCATCGCGCGCGGGTCCGGAACTCCCACCGCGTCGATCAGCACCAGCCGGCGCAGCCGCGCGGGCGCCAAGTTGGCGAGGACCAGGCCGATGAACGCGCCCATGCTGTGGCCGACGAAGTCGAAGCGGTCGACCCCCAGGGCGTCGGCGACCGCGATCACATCGCGGGCGTGGTTCTTCCAACCGTGACTTCCGTGGACGCCGGCGGGGCTGCGGCCCCGGCCGCGCAGATCCAGCGCCGCCAGTCCCCTGCCCTGCCTCGCCAGGCCCGCGCCGAGCGCGTCGAAGGTGAAGGAGTTCGCCGACAGCCCCGGCACCCCGATCGCCAGCGGAGCGCCGGCAGGCCCATGCCGGCGGACCCGCATCGGGCCGACGGCGAGGGCGAGCAGCTGATTGTCGGGGGCAGGAGCATGTTGCAGTGCAGCATGGGGCATGGGCGGATTCCCTAAGGGTCAAGCGCGAGGAATGGCGCGAATAACCCGGACTCATGTTGCAGTGCAACATAATCCGCCACCCCCTCCCGGCCTCCCCGCTCTGACGCGGGCCTGGCCGGGCGCCCCGACTTGCTGCATTGCAGCATTTTGCCCCCCCCCAGCCCGCCTCGGTTCCCCCGCGCGTCCCGGCGGAGGCGGACCCGTCTCGAGCAGCCGGGGGCGGTCAGTGCTGCCGGCGGATCAGGGGCGGGCGGCGCGGCGCCCGGCCCCGGAAATGCTGCACCGCACCATTTTCAGCGCGGCGAGAAGACCGGGAAGAACACCCGCGGGGCGCGCTTCTTGCGCAGGCAGCGGGTGGCGGCGCTCATGTAGCAAACCGAGAGCGCCAGCCGGCGCTTGCCGGTGCGGCTTCTTCCCGAGCGATGCCAGAGGTTGTTGTGGACGAGCACCACCTCTCCGGCGGCGGCGGGAAGAGGAACCGCGCGCTCGTTCGCGCGGGCCGCGGCCACCTTGTCCGCAGGCACCACCCCGCCCAGCGGAGTGACCAGCCCGCCGACGTGGCTGCCGGGGATCACCTCGAGGCAGCCTCCATCGATCGGCGCGTCGTCGAGCGCGGTCCAGATCTGCACGAAGGGATCCTGGCTCAGCCCCCACAGCTTGCCGCCGTCCTGGTGCCAGGGAATGTCGCTGCCGCCGGGGATCCCCTTGTTGAAGACGATCGCGCGGTAGAGCACCACCGGCCCTTCGATCTGCGCTCGGGTCACCTTCTCGAACAGCGGGTTCTCGAGCCAGGCGAGGAAGCGCGGGTCCTTCTCGAGCTTCTCGAGCTTGCGATACGCCAGCGAGGGCCCCTGCCAGCCGAGCCCGATCGGCGCGTCCTCGTATCGGCCGGTCTCGGCGTCGAGCTGGAAGAACAGCCCCGGGTAGGTCACCCGGCCGAGCATCAGATCCTCGGCGCGCTCGCGCAGGGCGAGCAGCCCCGCGTCGTCCAGCACCCGGCCCAGGCGGGCGTAGCCGTGCTCGGCCAGGTGGGCGAGCGGTCCGGTCAGATCGAGGTGCTCGGCGCCGGGCAGCAGCATCGTCATCTCGCGTAGCTCGCGTCGGTGCCGACGAACGCCCGGTGGGCCTCGTCGATCTTCGTCCGCAAGGAAGCAGTCAGCTCGACCGCGCACCCGTCGATCGCGCAGTCGAGGTGGGCGACGGTGGCCGGGCCCGCGAGCACCGAGTCGACTCCGGGGCGCCCGGCGAGCCACGCGTAGGCGAGCGTCACCCGATCGATCCCCTCGGCCTCTCCGATCGCGCTCAGCTGCTGGGCGAGGGTGCAGAGCGCCTGGGTCCAGTAGCGCTTTCGATAGATCGCGTTGCTCGCAAACCGCGACCCGGCGGGAATCTCGGCCCCGGGCGAAGGCGCGCGGGCGAGCAGCCCTCCGGCGAGCGGGTTGTAGACGGTGACGTGGATCGGGTTCTTCCGGGCGAAGGCGAAGAACTCGAGATCGAGCTGCCGCACCAGCACGTTGTAGAGCAGCTGCGCCACCTTCGGCCGGGGCAGCTTCCGCGCGTCCGCGGCGAAGTCGAGCTCGGCGATCTGCCAGGCGGCGTAGTTCGAGACGCCCCAGGCGCGGATCTTCCCCGACTCGAGCAGCGCCGCGATTCCGTCGAGCGTCGCCGCGATCGGGGTCGCGGGGTCGGGAGCGTGCAGGTAGTAGAGATCGACCCACTCGGTCTGCAGCCGCGCCAGGCTCTCGTCGAGCGCCGCGACCAGCCGGGCGGGCGCCAGCCCTTCCGGACGGCCACCCCGGCGCAGCAGGCCGACCTTGGTGGCGAGCTGGACCTGGTCCCGGCGGCCCTTCAGCGCGGCCCCGACGATCCGCTCCGACTCGCCCTCGCCGTACATGTTCGCCGTGTCGAAGAAGGTCGCGCCGCGCTCGAGGGCGCGATCGACGATTCGACGGGCCTCGGGCCCCGGAGTCCTCGCTCCGAAGTTCATCGTTCCCACGCTGACGCGGCTGGGGGAAAGCACCCGCGCACTCTCTACACCAGCCGCCGCGGCAACCCGCGCTATGTTGCGGCGCGTGCAGCCCCGGAAACTGGCTCAGGTGCTCCTCTCCCGCGGTCTGGTGGAGAAGTTCGTCATCGATCAAACGCTGGTGAAGCTTCGCCCGAAGGAGACGCTCGCCGACCGCCTGGTCAGCGACAGCGTGATCACCGAGGCCGACCTGCTCCGCGCCGTCGCCCAGGCGACCGGGACCAAGTTCATCAGCTCTCCGCGGCTGGCCGATCTGCGGCTGTCGGGCGAGGTGCGCGACATGATCTCGCTGGAGGCCGCGCTGGAGCTCGACGTGCTGCCGCTGGCCTACAACGCCGCGCAGAAGGCGCTGACGGTGGTGATCGCCGACCCCGAACGGCTCGGCAAGCTCGACGAGCTGCCGCGGGTCGGGAAGATGGACCTCGTCGTCGCCAACGTCGCGATGCCGGCGGCGATC
>JAGSPQ010001057.1 GCA_018262385.1 Myxococcaceae bacterium
CGGGCCAGCGCCTTCTCGTCGTTCTCTCTGCCGCCGTCCCCGATTGGTGCGTTCATTGGTCGTTGAACCGCTGGAGGATGGTCGCGATGATCGGGGTGAAGCGCGGATCGACCTGCCCCAGGTGCCGCTGGGCCAGACGCAGTTTTTGCGGAGTGCTCAAAGCCCGAGGAGTGTGCCTCGATTCGGCTATGCTCCGCCCGCGTAAAAATGAACTCCCCCACCGCCGCACGCGTCCCTGGAAAGATTCTCGTCATTGACGACGACAAGTCCGCACGTCTGCTGCTGGAGCGGGTGCTCAGCCGCGCCGGCCACGCGGTCACCCTGGTCGACAATGGGGAGCAGGGCCTGATTCTGCTCTCCAAAGAACCTTACGACCTGATCATCACCGACAAGAACCTGCCGGGCATCGACGGACTGGAGGTGCTGCGGCTGGCGCGGCAGCAGATCCCCAAGCTCCAGGCGATCGTGATCACCGGCTTCCCCACCCCCGAGACCAAGAGCTCGGCGCGCGACCTGGGCGTCTTCAGCTACGTCACCAAGCCGTTCGGCATCCTCGACATCCTCGGCACCTGCGATGGGGCGATCAAGGCAGCGCGCGGCGGATGAAACGGATCCTCGTCATCGATGACGATGTCGAGATCAACGAGCTGGTCGGGAAGGTCCTCGTGCGCGCGGGCTACCAGGTGCGCACCGCCGCCAATGGCGAAGACGGGCTGGAGATCCTCCGGGAGTTTTCCGCCGACCTGATCATCGTCGACAAGAACCTGCCCCGGATGCACGGCGCCGAGGTGATTCGCGAGGCGCGCCGCCGCTTCCCCTTCATCGGGGTCATCCTCATCACCGCCTTCCCCGAGCCGTTCGCGCTGGGGCAGGATCGGCTCAACGGCTACCTCGGCAAGCCGTTCAAGAGCCTGAAGGCGATCGAAGACGCGGTGGCCCAGGCGCTCGACTCGGCCGACGAGATCAAGCACCGGGACGAGCTGAAGAGCCGGCTGTCGCAGGTGATGGCCGAGCTGACGCCGGGTGCCAAGAAGAGGCCTTGAACTGTCCGTGAGCGAAGCGACCACCGGCGACACCCGCGGAGACCGCGACTGGATCATCGCCGCGGTCGCGCTCGGGTGTGCGGTGATCTCCTCGGTGCTGCTGGTCTGGGATCCGTTCGCCTCGCAAGGCTCGGCGATCGACTCGAGGGTGGTGGGGTCGATCAGCTTCAGCTCGGCCGATCTGCGCCGCCGCCCCGCCTCGCGCCTGGGCTGGAACGAGATCGGCCGTGGAGATCGGGTGCACGAGCTCGACGCCCTCTTCGTTCCGCCGGGGGTGGAGGCGAAGGTCACCTTCACCGACGGAACCGTGCTCGAGCTCGACGAGCGCTCGCTGGTGGTGATCGATCTTCTCCCCAGTCCCAGGCGATCGTCGAGGTCACCGGCGACGAGGTGGCGATGGCGGTGACCCGGGGCGACGGCCAGCTGGGAGACCAGGCCCTCGCGATCGGCGAGCGCGGGACGAGCGCGGCCGGCGGCACCCAGCTTCAGCCCCAGTGGCCGGTGACGCTGGTCGAGCCCGCGCGCAACCAGCGCCGCTTCTTCCGCGACCAGGCGCCGGCGGTCACCTTCCGCTGGCAGCCGGCGCCCGAGGAAGCCCGGCTGCAGATCGCGCGCGATCGCGGCTTCGCCTTCGTCCTCGAGGAGCGCTCGGGCGCCGAGGGCACCTTCGTCCTCGGCAAGGGCGGCGCGGGCGTCTTCTGGTGGCGGCTGGTCGACGAGGAAGGGGAGCCGGTGTCCGAGGCGCGCCGGTTCACCGTCCTGGAGGACGTGCCCCCCACCCTGCTCAGCCCCCGCGAGGGCGAGGTGATGCTCAGCGACGAGAAGAACCTGACCGTCTTCTCGTGGGTCGGGGTGCGCGGCGTCTCCCGCTACAAGCTCGAGCTGTCGGACGCGCCGAACTTCGCCACCCTCGCCTGGGAACGGGAGGTCGAGGGCAGCCAGCTGCGCACGCCGCTGACCCTCGCCGAAGGCCGGTGGTTCTGGCGGGTGCGGACGATCGCCGAAGAGCGCGGCGAGTCCGGCCCTTCGGCGCCGCGGGCGTTCCGGCTGATTCACCGCGCGCTGCCTCAGGCGCCCGAGCTGCTCAACCCCGAGATCGAGGTGGAGCCTGCGCGCGGGAAGTAGAGCCGCGTTCGGCGCCCTGCTGCTGTGCTTCGCCGCCTCCGCCCAGACGGCGCGGGTGGTGCTGAGGTGGAAGGCAGCGCCGGGGGTGACCAGCTACCAGGTGCAGATCGCCCGAGACACCGGGTTCTCGCAGATCGTGCTCGACGAGAAGGTGCCCGACCCGGTGCTCAAGTGGGAGTCGCTCCCCTCGACCACCTTCTACTGGCGGGTGCGCAGCTTCGACCCCGAGGGGCGGGCGAGCGAGTGGAGCGGCGCGCGACAGATCGCTCCCGCCACCGGGCCGCCCGCACCGAAGCTGCCGGCGGATGGAACGTCCGTCACCTGCAGCGAGGCG
>JAGSPQ010000531.1 GCA_018262385.1 Myxococcaceae bacterium
TTGCCCATCATCATCCCGTACAGAAACGCCGGCACCGGGGGCGTCTCCTTGCCGTTGAGCACCACGATCGGCGTGCCCTGGGGATTGAACAGGGTGGCGTACGCCACATCCTGATCGAGCCGCATCTGGGTCTGGGGCGCCGCCAGGCACGCCTGCAGCTTCTCCGCCGCCATTCCCTTCGAGGCGATCTGGAAAATCTTCTCCTTGCTCAGCGAGGCCTGGTTCTCGAACAGCTCCGAGCGCAGCGCCCAGTACTGCGGCGAGCTCTCGAGGCAGATCTGCGCCTTCGCGCCCAGGCACCGCACCCCGTCTCCCGAGGACATCTTCACCTGCTTGTTGCACTCGGCATCGAGCGGGAAGTACCGCGGCTCGATCGACAGGTGCCCGGCCGGCACCGCCTTCTTCAGCCCGTCGAGGGTGGCGATCAGCGCCGCGCAGTGCCCACAGAGGATGTCGGTGAACTCGACCAGCTTCACCGGAGCGTCGGCCGGCCCGTACCGCACGTGCACTCCGAACGGGCTGACGTCCGCCAGCGGCGCCTTCAGCCAGCTCATCCGCGCATCGGCGGTCGCCTGCGCCTCGGCCCACTGCAGCCCGGCGAAGTACTTCTCGACGTCTTCGTTCTTCGGCTGCTCCTTGATCGCGGTCGAGGTCCCCTTCGGGGTCAGGCTTCCCGGCCACAGCAGCACCAGGAAGATCGGCACCGCGATCGACCCCAACCAGCCGGCCGCCGGCGTCAGCGACGGCGCCTTCGGCAGCAGCAGCA
This sequence comes from Myxococcaceae bacterium, assembly GCA_018262385.1. Classification (GTDB taxonomy): domain Bacteria; phylum Myxococcota; class Myxococcia; order Myxococcales; family Myxococcaceae; genus JAGSPQ01. The sequence goes on from JAGSPQ010000531.1 coordinate 767, forward strand.
GCACCGGGATCGCGAACGCCAGCGTCAGCGCGTAGGTGCCCAGGCAGGTGAGGCAGATCGCGCCGAGCTTCGCCGAGGCCACCGCGAAGGTGATGCAGGAGAGCGCGCCCAGCGCCGCCCAGACCTTCGCCGCCGCGATCGGCCCGGTGAGGTCGCCGCCCGAGAGCATCCGGCGCGCGAGCACCACCGTCACTGCGAAGGCGGTCAGCCCCCAGATCAGCCCCAGGCCGGCGACCGGCATCCCCACCAGCCCATGCACCCGGGAGGCGAAGTCCGAATTCCACACCGTGCCGCAGTTGACCGTCTCGTTGATCGCGCAGGTCGCGGTACCGCCGCTGCGCACCAGCAACAGCTCCATCCACTGGTAGACCGACAGCAGCGACTCGGCCAGCGCGGTCACCAGCATCAACGTCAGCGCATTCGGGGAGATCTTGGTCACGACGCTGCTGCTCTTAACGTGCAGCGAGAGCCGCGCAAAGCCTCTATATAGGCGGAGTGACCCTTTCCGCTTCGGTCCCGAGTTACCGGGCTGCCCGCGAGGGCGCCGCGTGGGTCGATCTGTCCTCCCGGCAGCAGCTGCGGGTGATTGGCGGCGAGCGGGTCAGCTACGTGCAGGGGATGGTGACCAACGACGTCGAGAAGCTGGCCGTCGGCGAGTCGCTGTACGCGACGATGCTCACCGCCAAGGGAGCGATGGTCGCCGACCTGCGCGTCCTCAAGCGGCCGGAAGAGGTGGTGCTGGACCTCGAGCCCGGGATGCTGCCCACCGCCCAGGCGTTTCTCGAGAAGTTCCTCATCTCCGAAGACGCCGAGATCCAGCCGGCCCCGGACCTGGCGGTGATCGGCCTGCTCGGCCCGAAGCACGTCGAGCTGCTCGGGAAGCTGCCGCCCGGCGCGCTGGTGCGGATTCTGCCCGGCCTCCACGGCACCGCGGTCGACCTGCTGATTCACCGCGACGCGCTCGAGGCGGTGCGGGCGGCGCTCGCCGAGATTCCCCGCGTCGACGCCGACACCTTCGAGGTGCTGCGGGTCGAAGCCGGTCAGCCCCGCTGGGGCGCCGAGCTGGTGGAGACCACCATTCCCCTCGAGGCCTCGCTCGACCGCGCGCTCTCGTACACCAAGGGTTGCTACATCGGGCAGGAGGTCATCGCCCGCGCCACCCACCGCGGCCAGATGCAGCGAAAGCTGGCCGGGCTGCTGCTGGGGACCCAGACCCCCGAGCGCGGCACCGAGCTGCGCCGCGGCGAGAAGAAGGCCGGCTGGCTCGGCACCGTCGTGCAGTCGGTGAAGGCGGATCAGACGATTGCCCTCGGCTACGTCCACCGCGACAGCCTCGCCCCCGGCACGGTGCTGGAGCTGGCGAGCGGCGGGACCGCCACCGTGGCCGCCCTGCCATTCTGAACGAGGCGAGCCGCGCCAGTTGTGCGACGCTGCTGCGCTGCGCAGCTCGACCCAGGAGGCATCGGTGGCGGGGGTTTCGGTGTTGGTGCTGTTCCTGGCGGTGACCCCGCCGGCGTCGATCAAGCTCGCCTCGCCTGGAATCTCGAGCGTCAACGTCACGCCCGAGCTCCAGAACTTCGTCACCGATCACCTCAACCAGCACCTGGTGCTCGCGGGCGTCGATGTCTTGAGCTCGTCCCAGGTCGCGGCCGTCGTCGGGCTCGAGCGGCAGAAGCAGCTGCTCGGCTGCAGCAGCAACAACGAGTGCATCGCCGAGTTCGCCAACGCGCTCGGGGTCGACGGCCTGCTGCTGGGAAGCCTGGCGAAGTTCGGAGCCACCTATCAGCTCGACGTGCGGGTCGCGGCGTCGACCGACGCGCGCAACCTCGCCACCGTCTCGATCCGGGTGCCGGACGAGAGCGGGCTGCTCGACGCGATCTCCCAGGCGTCGACTTCGATCGCCAAACAGCTGTCGGAGACGATGAAGGTCTCGCTCACCCCGGTCGGCCAGACCTCGGTCGCAGGGGTGGCGATGAAGACCCAGTACGGCACCGCCCGCACCGCCGGGGTGTGGACCTTCGTCGCCTCGTCCGCGGTGGTGGTGGCCGGGGTGGTGCTGGTCTTCGCGTCGCCGACCCAGGCCCCGGGCGGCCCGCCCGTCAACGACACGCTGGCGTCGGTCGGTACCGCGATGATGGCGGTCGGAGCGCCGGGAGTCGTGATCGGCGGGCTGCTGTGGATCTTCGCCGGCAACGAGCAGGTGCCGATCAAGGCGGCGCTGTTCCCCTCGCGCGACGGCTTCCACTTCGCGCTCGGCGGGTCCTTCTAGGGCTTCATCACCCCGTCGAGCCACGCGGCGAAGGCGGGCGCTCCCACCACCTGCGCCAGCCGGGCCCGCAGCGCCTCGCGGCCGATCGTCCGGTAGGTCTGCAGCTGCCCGCTCTCTTCGAGCACCTCGCGCAGCGACCGGCCGCCTTCGCGCATGGTGAGCCGGGCGGCGATCTGCTCCAGCACCTCCTCCGAGGCGGGGCTGGCGATCCACTGATCGAGGCCGTCGCGCAGCACCTTCGCTCCGCCGGGCACGTCGAGGTTGATCAGCTCGCGGGCCAGCTGGGGCATCGTCAGCTCGAGCACGCCCTCGAAGAACGCGGCCCGCAGCTCGGCGGCCTCGTGGGCCCGCTTCGGGTTGCTCACCGAGTCGGCGAGCTCTCCGAACACGCCCGACATCGAGGCGTCGACGAACTCCACCGCGCGCTTCTCCAGCTGCCGCTCGACCTCGCCCGAGACCGCGCCGACCATCGAGCCGATCGCGCCCGAGCGGGCCTTGGCGGTGTCGACCGCGAACCGCGCCAGGCCTCCGAGCGACTTGGCCACCCCGGCCACCGGCGAGGTCACCTTCTTCCCGAAGTCGGTCACCGTCTGCAGCAAGAGCCCGCGGATCAGCTCCCGCATCGGGGGGCGATCGATGATCGTCAGCACCAGCTTCCTGTCGGGCGAGTACGGCCGCTCGAGCAGCTCGCGCACCGTCGCCTTCAGCTCGCCGGTCATCACCTCGCGCAGCTTCCGCCCGTCGCCCTGCAGCTCGTTCGCCGCCGCCTCGACCAGCCGCTCGAGCGCGGGCACCGCCTGGGGCGACTGCAGCCACCCCTCGATTCCCACCCGCAGCGCGCGCACCGCGAAGTCCTCGGGCACCAGCGTCATCAGCGGCGAGTCGAGCAGCGCGTCGAGGGTGAGCTCGGCCAGCTGATCGAGCGGGCCCCCGTCGGCCGGGTTGTTGAGACGTTGGGTGAGCGTCGCGGCGTCCATGGTCGGGCCTACCTAACACCACTGGGATGCAAAGCCGCTCGACACGATGCGGTCGCCGTGACAACACCGGGGGACTATGGGCACGTCGAACAGCGACATCCGCTTCGTGTGGTGCGACCTCGAGATGACCGGGCTC
>JAGSPQ010000532.1 GCA_018262385.1 Myxococcaceae bacterium
GCGGCGACCGTGGTGCGCCTCGACAACGTGTTCGTGGTGCGGTCCGGCACCGTCGGCGACGCGATGACGATCGGGTCGATGTTCCTCTTCAGCTACCGGATCTCGAAGAAGGTGCCGGTGGCGCCGTTCATCCGGCTCGGCCTGTTCAATCATGACGCGGGACGCGGCGGCGGCACCGCGCTGACCAACCCGGTGCTCGGGGCCAGCTGGGCGCTCGAGCCGCTGCCGGGCCTGAGGGCCAACCTCTTCCTCGCCTTCGCGTTTCCCCTGGGGACGGGCGGAGGCAACACCCCCGATCCGAAGACCGCTGCCGCGGCAGCCGCGGGTGTGCTGGCCCGCTCGGGGATGGACAACGCGATGTTCGCGATCAACGACCTGACCGTCTTTCCCGGCGTCGGGGTTTCGTATTCCCGCGCGGGCTTCACCGCCCAGGTCGAGGCGACGGTGCTGCAGTTGACCCGGGTGCGCGGCGACAAGGTGTCGCCCGACCCCAGCCGCACCAACTTCACCAGCGGTCTGCACCTGGGCTACTTCGTCCAGCCGTGGCTCTCGCTCGGCGCCGAGCTGCGTTACCAGCGCTTCTTGTCGACGCCGGTGGCGGTGACCAAGGACGCCGCGCTGCGGGACAACCTCACCTTCGCCTTCGGGCCCCGGTTCCACTTCAAGGGCGAGCGCTTCTGGGCGCGCCCCGGGTTCTCGCTCACCGTGCCGCTCGACGATCCGATGGCGCGGCAGCGAATGGTGGTGCTGCAGCTCGACGTGCCGGTGATCTTCCTCTGAGCCTCGAACGCGCGATCAGGCGGTGCCGGTGGGCTGGATGTACGGCGCCGGAAGCGCGGCGCCCTCTTTCCTGCACCCGCCGCAGGCCTCCGACGGGCTGGGCCCCAGGTTTCCCACGCTGACGAAGTGCGCCGGCTTCGGCCGCGCACAGGGGGCCTGCCCCGGCGCGGCGCTCTTGCCCGCGACCTCGCGCTGGCTCAGGAACGGCACCGCTTGCCCGCCCTGCCCCAGCGGCCGATCGGAAGCCTTCGCCTTCAGCCCCAGCCCGCGCAGCAGCCGGCGGGCGGTCTTCAGGTATGGCTCCCAGACCGAGCCCTCGTGCAGATCGTGGAGCAGCGAGTCGAACACCGCCGTCATCTTCTTCCGCCAGACCGGGTCGAAGTACACGCTCTTCTCGGCCCAGGCGTGGCAGTAGCGGCAGCTCTCGCAGTCCACCGCCTCGCAGCCCAGCTTGTCGAACCGATCGAGGAAGCCGTCGAGCGCGCGGTTGTCGACGTAGACCGGGTTGTCGCCCTCGCGGGGGTAGAGCATCGAGAGCGTCTTGCCGAACTCGACCACCTGGGTGAAGCGCAGCAGGTTCACCTCGCTCGGCTTGAAGAAGTACTTCGCCATCCGCTTGACCGAGAACGCCTCGCGATCCCGATCCTTCATCACCGAGCTGGGGTAGGCGTAGTTCTGCACCAGGTCGAGCAGGTTTCCGTCGTAGCGCTGCTTCGCGTACGCCCGCACCCGCAGCGCGAGCAGCTCGGTCGGAGTGTTGCGCTCGACGATCTTGAAGTTCGTGTAGCCCAGCTGCCGGTAGCGCGGCAGATCCTCGGGGCGGATCCAGTTGGCGCGCAGGTAGTTGACCGGCTCTTCGAGGCGGTAGGCGTTGCAGTAGACCGAGCAGTAATCGAGCGGGAAGTGCTGCTTGTCGTTGCGCGAGGCGTTCGAGAGCAGCACCGCGTGGTTGGAGGCGATCGCGCAGTCCTGCCGGCACCAGTTGTTGACGATCAGCGACAGGTCCACCTTCACCGCTTCGCGCATCGCCCGCAGCACCTCGAACTCGCGGTGCACCGTCGTCTCGGAGATCACGATGCAGTCGGCGCCGTTGTCCTCCCAGAAGCGCGCCTTGCGGGGGTTGTCGGTCTCGCGGTGCGACGACACCCGCACCCCGAAGTGGGGATAGCGCTGCTTGATCAACCGGAGGAAGAACAGGTTGCCGACGGTGATGGTGTCGACCTCGGCCTCGGTCAGCCAGTCGAGCAGCTTGCGCAGCTCGCGCTGCCCCTTGGTGGTGAACTCGACGTTGTTCATGCTCGACGAGTTGAGCAGGTAGTTGAACTCGATCCCCTCGCGGTGGGCGCGCTTCACGTACGACTCGACCTGCCCCTTCCCCGCAGACGGCAGGTAGAAGGACGGGCGGCCGCCGCCGAAGAAGTCCGAGGTGCGCTTGCCGAACACCTCGTAGACCGGGTGGGAAGCGACCGCGTCGATCAGCGCGGGATCGAAGTTGCAGGCGACCGAGAAGCGCACCGGGCGGTCCATCACCGGCAGGGCGTTGATCGCAGACGACGGGTAGCGCATCTGGGTCATCGGCCCACCAGCGCCATCGCCGCGGGCGGCTTCACGTGGGCGTCCAACGTCGCCAGCGGAGCCTCGAGCGCCTCGAGGAAGGCGTCGAAGGCCGGGAAGTCGAGCTGCTGCTGCGCGTCCGAGCGGGCGATCTCCGGCTGGGGGTGCACCTCGAGCATCACCCCCTGCGCGCCAGCGGCCAGCGCGGCCCTTGCGAGCGGGGCGAGGATGTCTTTGCGGCCGGCGGCGTGGCTCACGTCGGCCAGCACCGGCAGGGTGGTCATCTGGCGCAGCAGCGCGACCGCCGAGGTGTCGAAGGTGTTGCGGGTCTGCCGCTCGTAGGTCCGGATTCCGCGCTCACACAGGGCGATCTCCTGGTTGCCGTGGCTGGCGATGTACTCCGCCGCGTTGAGCAGCTCGTCGAGGGTGGCGGACATCCCGCGCTTGAGCAGCACCGGCTTTCCGCAGCCCCCGAGCTCCTTGAGCAGCTCGAAGTTCTGCATGTTGCGCGCCCCGACCTGCAGCATGTCGACTGCTTGCGCGACCTCGGCCACATGGCGGGTGTCGACCACCTCGGTGACGCTCGCCATCCCGCTCTCGTGGGCGGCGGCGGCGAGCAGAGTGAGCCCCCGGCGGCCCAGGCCCTGGAACTCGTAGGGCGAGGTGCGTGCCTTCCACGAGCCGCCGCGCAGGAACCGCACCCCCCGCGAGCGCAGGAAGCGGGCGGTCTTGAAGATCTGCTCTTCGCTCTCGACCGAGCAGGGGCCCGACACCAGCACCGGCCCCTCTCCAAGCAGGTGAGGTCCGACCTTGAAGATCCGATCGGGCTCGCCGCACTTGCGCGCCACCCGCAGGGTGCGCTGGTCGGCGCCCTCGAGCTGCTCGACGGTGGTGCGGGTGATCTCGCGAAACAGGTGGGCAACGATCGCCGGCGGCAGCGGGCCCGGGTTGCACTCCAGCAGCTCGCCGATCATCTGCAGCTCTCGCTCGGGGTCGTAGACCGCCTGGCCGAGCAGTCGCTTCTCGGCCCGGATCTGGCGCGCGACCTCGATGCGCTGGTTGAGCAGCTCGAGCAGCTTGGAGTTCAGCTCGTCGATCTGCCCCCGCAGCGCGACCAAGGCACCCTGTTTGCTCATGATGAAGCTCCCGTTCTGGTGGCGAAAAGGAGCGGACAGTGGTGGCGCGCGGGCGCGGCATCCTTGACTCAGGTCAAGCAACGCTCCGGCTCGGGGATGCCCGGCGCTGCGGCGGCCTTCTTCAAATAGAAGCGCATCGCGGCGATCAGGTTCAGCTCGAGCGCGAGGCACGAGGCGCAGAACAGCCAGCCGCCCACCGCGACCAGCGGAGTCCACGCCGCGCCGGCGAGCAGGAAGACGAGCGCGGCGACGAAGAGCCAGCTCTGGCGCCGCGCCCACTTCTCGGCCAGCACCTGGCCCATGTGCGGCGCGCCCCGCATCACCCGCTGCAGGTGCAGCCAGCAGAGAAACGGCACGATCTTGTAGAGCATCCCGCCGATCACCGCGGGGAACGCGCCGGCCAGCAGCAGCACCCCCAGCAGGTACTCGAGCTTCGGGCGCAGCGCGTCGGGCGGGCCGGCGAGCAGCCACAGCCCGAGCGGCGCGGCCAGCAGCAGGCACCCCATCCCCACCCGCCAGCTGTGGAAGGTGGTGTCGACGACCTTCCGCTTGCGGCGGGTCTGCAGCCGCAAGGTGACCCCGGCGAACGCGACCACCGCGCCCGCGGCGCCGATCGCCCCCGCCCAGGCCAGCGGCGGGATGGCGAAGGCGATCCCCGCCGACCAGGCCAGCAGCGCT